>JBKPJW010000023.1:0-2231 GCA_046730875.1 Actinomycetota bacterium
GGCCGGGCGCTTCGGGTTACGACTTCGTTCGGGACGCGGCCAACACCATCGTTTCGGACAAGGTCCGGTCCGCCTATGACATCGTGGGCTTCGACCCCCGCGGGGTGAAGCGCTCCGCCCCGGTCAAGTGCCTCACGGACCAGGAACGTGACGCGTCCCGCGCGAAAACCTACGCATTGGACACCGACGCCGGACTGCAAGCGGCCCTTGCCGACAACAAGGCCATTGCGGCCAAGTGCGTGGAGAAGACCGGTCCGGTCCTGGCCCATATCGACACTCTCAGCGCCGTCAAGGACCTCGACATCCTGCGCGGGGTAGTCAACGACGCCAAGCTGAACTACCTTGGCTTCTCCTACGGCACACTCCTGGGCTCCACCTACGCGTCGCTGTTTCCGGACAACGTCGGCCGGCTGGTCCTCGACGGCGCCCTTGACCCGTCACTGAGCTACGAGGAACTAACCAGGGGCCAGGCCGCGGCCTTTGAAAAGGCCCTACATGCTTACGTGGCCAACTGCCAGCAAGGCAGTGGTTGCCCTCTGACGGGAACCACCGAGGAGGGCGTCAAGCAGATCCACAAGGCCATCAGCGCGGCTGAGGCTTCCCCTTTGCCGGCGAATGATGGCCGAAAGGTCTCGGGTTCGACCTTTGTCAGCGGCCTCATCCTTCCGCTCTACAACAGCGCCAACTGGCCGCTCCTCACCCGGGCGCTGACGACGGCCCTGGCCGGCGACGGCACGGCGATGCTGCAGCTGGCCGATTTCGGCGCCGACCGGGACCCCAGCGGCAAGTACACGTCCAACAGCAGCTTCGCCTTCAACGCCATCAACTGCCTGGACTATCCGATGGACTCCGACACCGCATCCATGCGGGCCGAGGACCAGGAGCTGCGCCAGGCATCACCCACCCTGGGTTACTACTTCGCCTACGGCGGAACCAACTGCAAGGACTGGCCATACAAGAACGTGCGGACCCCCGCCCCGGTGGAATACAACGGGTCCGCTCCGATCGTTGTGGTCGGAACCACCGGCGACCCGGCCACCCCGGTCGAATGGGCCACGGCCCTGCGCAAGCAGCTCGGGAATGCCTCATTGCTGACGTGGGAGGGCGAAGGCCACACCGCCTATGGCCGCTCCAACAGCTGCATCGGCGACGCCGTCGATGACTACCTGGTGGACGGCAAAGCGCCGGCGGACAACACCGTCTGCTAGCTCCACCGGGGAGCCGCAAGGCGGACTCAGCCGCTCATTTTGACCCGGACGCAGGGACTCTATTACAGTTATCTCTTGCATGATCCGCCCGGTTCGCCGGGCTTTCATGTGGTTGCTTCCTTAGCTCAGTTGGTAGAGCGTCTCACTCGTAATGAGAAGGTCGCCAGTTCGATTCTGGCAGGAAGCTCGGGAAGAACCCCGTATCTTTCGCTGATTCAGCGGGGATACGGGGTTTTTTGTTGGTTGCGACGACATGGCGTCTGAAGCTATGGCACACTTTGGCTTCGGCGCCGGGACGGGACTAGCCCCTTACTCCTGCCGGAACCTACGCAGCAAGGTGAAGGTCCAGCCGGTCCTGAGGCGCGGCGCCAACCACATCTCGAGCGCATCGGCGCTCCACGACGGTGCCCTTACCAGAATCACTTCACGGTCCTCACGGACGACCTCGAGGACGCCGACTTCCCGGGATAGCTTGCGGACCAACAGGTCGACTTTGAGTGAATAGACCCATGGCAAACCCGGGCAGGAAGTTATGGTCCTCGCCCTTGCCGCTGACGAGGACAGGGTGTTTGTTGTAGGCGTAGCGCTTGATGGGATGGCGTGCGACCTCCCAGCGGGCCAGCGGCGCATGCTGCTGCACCACTGCCGCGAGATAGGACACCAGTCCGTCCAGCAGCGTCAGGGACTCCAGAGACAGGGTCCGTTCTTCCTCCGTTGTGTATCGTTCCCATGAGGGCCACGCTCCTCGCGGGACGGAGGCGGGGTCCGTCGCCCCGGGAGCGTCCGGGCCGGTGAGCCGGGATAGCAGCCAGCGCCACAGGGAAACGAGGCTCTCAGGGGTGCCGTCGAGGAAGACAGCCGGATCCCGGCCGTCGGCCGCCAGGCGTTCGCGAAGTCGCACCAGTGCCGGGCCACGTTAGTCGAGAAACTCCTGGAGCGCGGCGGCCGCCCTTGCTTTGCTCAGGTCGCGATAATTCGTCATGAAATCCCCCAATGTCCTGCTCGAAGAGTACACAGCAAGGG
>JBKPJW010000024.1:0-2943 GCA_046730875.1 Actinomycetota bacterium
CCTGAAGAGCTCATCCAGGAGATCGCGGCGGGTGGCGTCGGCCAGGGCCTTGAATACGGCGTCCACCGTTCCAGAATAGGTGACTGATTTGTCACATGTCTAGGACTTCCGCAGGGCGGCGTGCCTGAACCAGGGCAGGGAGGACAACAGGAGCCAGAGCGATGCCAAGGAAATAATCCGCATGCCCGCACATGCGCTTCGGCTGTCCGTCCTTTCACGGTATGACCGGGCCAGGGGGAAAACAATGTCGGGCACGGCACCCGATGTGGCCGTAACCGGCAGCTGCTCCGGGTTGTAGAACTGCGCGGGCTCGGCAAAGTCAAAGGCCGGAGATTGTCGTGGACTGCGCACCGATCATGGTCCCGAACTCTCCTAGTCGTCACGCTCTCACATGCGTAGAATCCACACTGTCCCTACTGGATCCATCCGCGCTGGGCGTTGCTGGGACGTGACGGCCAGGACCATAGAGCGGTCAGCGAAAGCACCGATGGGCCTGATCGCAGAAATCAGGAGCACGTGATGAAAACAGCTCGAAACGCCGCAACGGGCGCAGCATTAACCGCCGCTCTGGTCGGCGGCGGCATGTATCTCGCCATGGCCGCTCCGGACGGCCGGGCAACGTTAACACAGTCTGCTTCCCAGCAGAAGGGTAGCCACCAGGCCAACGGCATCACCGAGGAGCAGCTGACGGGCGACACCGCCGCCCGCGTGGAAGCGGCAGCGCTGGCCGCCAACCCAGGGGCCACCGTGGTCCGTGTCGAAACCGATGCGGAGGGGGCTGCCTATGAGGCGCATATCCGGAAGGCCGACGGCACATCAGCGACCGTGAAGTTGGACGCCTCGTTCACCGTCACGGGCACCGAAACGGGCAAGCAACGCTAAGGGCAGCCTGAACCCTTCAGCCCATGCCAACGCCCCTATTTCCGCAGATCCCAATCGGTCCATAATGGCCACATAACTTCGGGGACCCTCACGCTGGTGATGGGCGGCGCGGCGGTGAAGAGTCCCAGGTGGCTGCCCCGGCTCGGCGCAAGGGGCGGCCACGGGCTCCGGATAAGGATTCCGGGGACCGAGACCGGGGGGAGCATCGCCGTCGCTGCGGGTCTACGCACTGAAGGGAATCGTCATGTTCAAGGATTCAAACATCATCGCTGTCCTCCCCGCGAAGGACATCAACAGGGCGAAGGAGTTCTACCGGGACAAGCTGGGAATCGAACCCTCCGAATCCATGGAGGAGGGCAGCGTCATGTACAGCTGCGGCCAAGGAACCCGCTTCCTCGTTTACCAGACCGACAATGCCGGGACTGCGAAGAACACCCAGATGGGCTGGGAAACGGACAATCTCGAAGGCGAGATGGAAGAACTGCGAGGCCGCGGCGTCGTCTTTGAAGACTACGATTTTCCCGGCCTGAAGACGGAGAACGGCGTTGCCACCGCCAGCTGGGGAAAGGGAGCCTGGTTCCTGGACAGCGAGGGCAACATCATCAACATCTCCCAGCGCACGTAGGCCGGAGCCTGGCACCGATCAACGGCGCATGGTATCGCCGCCGCGGGCAATGAAGCCGAGGAACCGGCTCCGCCTTCAAGGCGGGAGCCGGTTTCAGCGTACCCACGAGAGTGTAGAACGCGGGCCCGTGAAATCAGCGCATCAGCCCTGAGGCTCGTACGCCTTGGGGAGCTTCAGCCCGCGCTCTTCCATGATCGTGCGCAGGCGGGTGGGGTAGTCGCTGATGATGCCGTCCACGCCGAGACCCATCAGCCGTTGCATGTCCGCCGCGGTGTTAACGGTCCAGGGGATGACCGGCAGGCCGAGCTCGTGGGCTTCGGCGACCATGCCCGGGGTGACGGAACGGAAGGCGGGGGAGATGAGGTCGTAGCCCTGGGCGGCCGCGGCCTTGGCGAGCGAGCCGCCGTAGGTGTCGATGTCGATGCCGCCGAGGTTGGGGCTGGCGCCGGGCTTGCCGACCTCGAGCCAGGCATCGCCGCTGGACAGGGCGGCGAGCGGCAGCTGCGGGGCGATCTTCTTGGTCAAATTCAGGGAGGACCAGTCGAAGGACTGCACGGTGCTGCGTTCACTCATGCCGGCGGTGTAGATCTCGGTGACCACGGCCTTGGTCAGGGCCACCATGCCCTCGCCGCCGGACTTCCCGTCCTCCACCTTGGTCTCGATGTTGAAGCGGACCTTCTTGGCGTCGGCGTCGCGCACCAGTCCGAACACGTCCTTGAGTTCGGCGATCCGGTTGCCCTCGATCACGTCCTGCTCCGGATACCCCGTCAACCGGGTGAACCCGCAGTCCAGGGTCCTGACCTGCGCGAGCGACAGCTCGGCCACCCGGTCACCGACATACGGGAAGTTCGCGTCGCCGGGAGTAGCCGGGGCGGTGTCGCGGCACTTGTCCGCCTGGATGGTGTCGTCATGCCAGACGATGACCTTGCCGTCGGAGGTCAGGTGGGTATCCAGCTCCAGCGTGGTGACCCCGAGCTTCAGCGAATTGGCGAACGCGGCAAGGGACTCCTCGGTCCACTCACCGCGGCCACCGCGGTGAGACTGCAGGTCAAAGGAGCCGTTGCGTTCGTTGGTCTTGATTGCCGCTGTTGCGGAAGCGTTCGACGACGACGCGAAGCCGGCGTCGGGGGTGGAAGCGGCGACGGCGGGGCTCGCCAGAGCGGCGATGAACGCGGCGGCGGCCGCGGCAGTCAGGGGTGTGCGCATGGGAATGGTTCCTCCTGGATGACGGTTGCCGGCGCTGCGCCGGCGACCCGACCACCGTAGGGAAGCCAGATGGACTGCCGTGTTCGGGGAGCTGGACCTCGGGTGAACACCCAATGATGCGGAAGATGCGCGGGCGGGTCCTGCACCCTGATGTTGCCAAACTGACCTCGGAAGATCACAGTAGGTCACCTGTCTCTTATACACATCTCCGAGCCCACGAGACTGTGTTA
>JBKPJW010000025.1:0-3929 GCA_046730875.1 Actinomycetota bacterium
ATTTGGAGTCGTTGGCGTATGGTTTTCATCACACGCTTAGTACCGGCCCCGCCCGCTTTCCCGAACTAGGCACAGAGACATCCCAGGCATCCAACGCAGGAAGCCGCCGGGAGAACAACATCTAGGAGTCAATGTGGACACCACGCAATCGGTGGTCGAAAGATCTGCAATCAAGAAGGTGGCAAAGCGGCTGGTGCCGTTTGTCGCCCTCATGTTCTTTATCAACTTTCTGGACCGCACGGCCATCTCCTTCGCCGGCCCGAACGGCATGAATGAGGACCTCGGTCTCTCGGCCGCCCAGTTCGGCTTCGCCTCCGGCGTCTTCTTCATCGGCTACATCCTGCTGGAAGTTCCCAGCAACCTGGCCCTGCACAAGTTCGGCGCCCGCCGCTGGCTGGCCCGCATCATGGTCAGCTGGGGCATCGTCTCCCTGCTGTTCGTCTGGGTCAGCAGCGTCGAGCAGCTCTACGTTCTGCGCTTCGCCCTGGGTGTGGCCGAGGCCGGGTTCTTCCCCGGCGCCATCCTCTTCCTCAGCCTCTGGGTCCCGTCCCGTCACCGCAGCAAGATCCTGGCCCTGTTCTACTTGGCCCAGCCGCTGACCACTGTGATCGGTGCACCGCTTGCCGGTTTCCTCATCCAGCAGGAGGGCCTCTTCGGCCTCGAGGGCTGGCGTGTCATGTACCTCGGCGTTTCCGTTCCCGCCATCGTCGTCGGCATCATCGCCTGGTTCTACCTCGTCGATTCCCCGGCCAAGGCCAAGTGGCTCAACCCGGACGAGAAGACCTGGCTGACCAACGCACTCGAGACGGAAAAGAAGGAGACCGCGGCGAGCAACAAGCATGTCAGCGCCCGCACGGTCTTCTCCAACGGCCGGGTCTGGATCCTGTCCGCCATCTACTTCGGCTTCATCTACGGCCTGTACGCGCTGGCGTTCTTCCTCCCCACCATCATCGCCGGCTTCGAAGGCCAGTTCGGCACGAAGTTCGACGTCTTCCAAAAGGGCCTGATCACAGCCATCCCGTACGTGCCTGCGGCATTTGCCCTGTACTTCTGGTCCAAGGACGCCACGAAGCGCGGCGTCAAGACCTGGCACATCGCCCTGCCCGCCCTGATCGGCGGCCTGAGCATCCCGCTGGCACTGTACGCCGGTTCGCCGGCCGCGACCATCGCCATCATCACCGTCACGGCCATGTCCATCTTTGCCGCGCTGCCCAACTTCTGGACTGTTCCCACCCAGTTCCTTACAGGAGCCGCAGCCGCTGCCGGCATCGCCCTGATCAACACCGTGGGCAACCTGGCAGGCTTCAGCGCCGGCTTCGTCACCGGCTGGCTCAAGGATCTGACCGGCAGCTACACGGTGCCGATGTTCGTCGTCGGCGGCTTCATGCTCCTCTCCGCCGTCCTCATGGTGGTCCTGAGCCGCACGGGCAAGGTGAGCGAAGGCATCCCGGCCGAGGCCCTGGACCCGGCGGGCGCCGGACACCACCCCGAGCCGTAACGACCCGGAGGCGTCCCCCTCACCCGGGGACGCCTCCGTACCACTCCGCAGCCGGCCTGGTGCACACCTAACCGTCACTAACTGTCACAGACACGCCCGCTGCCAGCCGGCATCCAAGAACAATTTCCCTCAGCTAGCCCCTATATTTTCCGGGAGACATCGCATGACCCGCCTGTTCAATGAACCTTCAGCCTTCGCTGACGAGATGATCGAGGGCTTTGTTGCCTCCCACGGCCGCTGGGTCAAGCGCGTCTCCGGGGGTGTTGTGCGGAACACCCGCAGCACCCCCGGCACCGTTGCCCTGGTGATCGGCGGCGGCTCCGGACACTACCCGGCGTTCGCCGGTCTGGTGGGCCAGGGCCTGGCGCACGGTGCCGCGATGGGCAACCTGTTCGCGTCTCCGTCCGCCCAGCAGATCTATAACGTCGCGAAGGCCGCGGACAACGGCGGCGGCGTGCTGCTCGGGTACGGCAACTACGCAGGGGATGTCCTGCACTTCAACCAGGCCCAGGACCGGCTCCGCAAGGAGGGCATTGACTGCCGGAGCATCGCCGTCACGGACGACGTCTCCTCCGCCCCGGCGGCCGAGCGCGCCAAGCGCCGGGGCATCGCCGGTGACCTGACGGTCTTCAAGGTCGCTGCCGCGGCCGCCGAGGCCGGCTACGCCATGGACGCCACCCTGGAGATCGCGGAACGCGCCAACGACCGAACCCGCTCCTTCGGTGTCGCGTTCAGCGGCTGCACCCTCCCCGGCGCTGACCGCCCGCTCTTCTCCGTCCCGGAAGGCCGGATGGCGGTCGGGATGGGCATCCACGGCGAGCCCGGCATCGGGGAGACGGACGTCCCGACGGCGGATGAACTCGCCGAACTGCTGGTCAGCAGCCTCCTGGCAGAGGTTCCGGACGGCATCGAGGTGAAGGGTGCCCGCGTGGTGCCCATCCTCAACGGCCTGGGCAGCGTCAAATACGAGGAACTCTTCGTGGTCTACCGCCGCGTGGCCCAGCTCCTGGCCGAGGCCGGCCTGGACGCCGTGGACCCGCAGGTGGGCGAGCTGGTCACTAGCTTCGACATGGCCGGGACCTCCCTGACCCTGTTCTGGCTCGACCCGGAACTGGAAACCCTCTGGCACGCCCCGGCCGACGCCCCGGCCTTCCGCCGCGGCGCCGTGACCGCAGAGGCCCTCGAAGCCTCCGAGTTCACCGACCTCGCCGAGGCCGAGGCACCGATCCCGGAAGCCACCGACGATTCCCGTGCCGGAGCCCTCCGGGTCCTGGCCGCGCTCGGCGCCGCGAAGGACGTGGTGGACGCCAACGCCGAGGAGCTTGGCCGGATTGACGCCATCGCCGGCGACGGCGACCACGGCATCGGCATGGAACGCGGAGTGGGCGCTGCCGTCGCCGCCGCCACGAACGCCGTCTCCCGCGGAGCCGGAGCCGCCACCACCCTCCACGTCGCGGGGGATGCCTGGGCAGACAAAGCCGGCGGCACCTCCGGCGCACTGTGGGGCATGGCCCTGCACGCCGTCGGCGAGGCCCTGGGCGACTCAAAGGCTCCCGATGCCCGTGCCGTCGCCGACGGCGTGGCCGCCGCGGCCGCCGCGATCATGGACTTCGGCAAGGCCAAGCCCGGGGACAAAACCTTGGTGGATGTCCTGGTCCCGTTCCGCGACGCCCTCAACGCCGGCGTCAGCGCCGGACAGCCCCTCACGAAGGCCTGGGGCGCGGCAGCCGGCGTGGCCGAACAGGCGGCCGAAGACACCGCCCAGCTGCTGCCGCTCATGGGACGCGCCCGCCCCCACGCCGAGAAGAGCCTCGGAACCCCAGATGCCGGCGCCGTCTCCATGGCGCTGATCGTACGAGCCATCCACAACACGCTCATCGAGCGGACAACCAACAAGGAGAACGCATGAGCGCCAAACTGCGCCTGGTCATCGGAGCCGACGACGCCGGTTTCGACTACAAAGAGGCCCTGAAGGCCGACCTCGAGGCCTCCGACCTCGTCGAATCGGTCCACGACGTCGGCGTGGATGCAACCAGCCACACCCCGTACCCCTCGGTGGCGATCGCCGCCGCCGAACTCATCGCCGCCGGGAAGGCCGACCGCGCCCTACTGGTCTGCGGGACAGGGCTCGGCGTCGCGATCGCCGCGAACAAGGTCCCCGGGATCCGGGCCGTGACTGCCCACGACAGCTACTCCGTGGAGCGTTCGATCCTGAGCAACAACGTCCAGGTCCTCACCTTCGGCCAGCGCGTCGTCGGCCTGGAACTGGCCCGCCGGCTTGCCAGGGAATGGCTCACCTACACCTTCGACGAAACCTCGGCTTCGGCCGAAAAAGTCACGCTGATTAAGGACTACGAGGGTGTCACTTCCTGCTAACCCCGCCACCGGCCGCGCGGCCGGCCGCGACAAGGGCACAAATAAGCCCCAGTGT
>JBKPJW010000026.1:0-3072 GCA_046730875.1 Actinomycetota bacterium
CGCGGGCAGTACGCTGCGGGAGAACCTCGGCCTGGCCACCCCGGTGCGCGCTGCCGCCGACGTCGAGACCGATTCAGTCACGGCACGGGCCTAGCGTAATTCACCATCGATTGCTCCAACACCGCCCTATTCGAGGCCCAAAAGGGCAGTTACGGAGCAATCGACGTTCCATTCCCGGCGATGAGAGTTCCAGACGTGCATCACCCGGCACCCACAAGAAATCCCCGCTGGAAACGTTCCCAGCGGGGATTCTCTGTCCGGCACCATCGGTTGCTCCGTAGCCGCCCTATTCGAGGCCCAAAAGGGCCGTTATGGAGCAATGGACCTCCCAGCCGACGCCGTCACGGCACAGGCCCGGGCAATCACCATCGAGTGCTCCGTAACCGCCCTATTCGAGGCCTTAAAGGGCGGTTACGGAGCAATCGATCTTTCACTCAACCGACATTTCAGGCAACCGACATTTCAGGCAACCGACATTTCAGGCAACCGGCACCTTCGGGCCGCGGCCTAGCTCTTCGGCAGGCCCGCCGGATTCAGTTCCGACTTGGCTACGGCCTCCTCGGACAACCCCCAGCGATCCAGGATCTTGGCGTAGCTGCCGTCCTGGATCAAGTGGTTCAGTCCGGCCTGGGCCGCGGCGGCAAACCCGTTGCCCTTCTTGGTGGTGACCGCAATGCTGGCCTTCAGCGGCCAGCCGCCGTCCACCAGGCCCACCAGTTTGGTCTTGGCGTCGGAGGCCGCCTTGTAGGCTGCCGTGGCGTTGGGGCCGAAGGTAAGGTCAGCCCGGCCGGACTGGACCGCCAGCTGGGAGGCGGAGTCGTCGTCGTAATACTGGAACTCCACGGGCTTGAGGCCGTTCTTTTTGTTCTCCTCATCCCAGCGCAGCAGGATCGCCTCCTGGTTGGTGCCGGAGCCGACGATCACGCGCTTGCCGGCGACGTCCGGGGCCGACTCGACCTTGGTGACGCTGCTGTCCGCCTTCGCGTAGAAGCCGAGCTTGTCCTCGCGGTAGCTGGCGAAGTCGAACTTGAGCTTGCGCTCCTCCGTGACGGTGACATTGGAGAGCACCGCCTCGTACTTGCCGGAATCGACGCCGAGCGGCCAGTCGGCCCACGCGGTCGGGACAATGTCCGCTTCCAGGCCCAGCGACTCGGCGAGCGCGACGGCGAGATCCACCTCATTGCCCACCGGGGTCTTGTTGTCCGTGGCGTAAACGGCCAGCGGCGCCGCGAACGGGCTCACCGCGACGGTCAGTTTCCCGTCGTTCTTGATGGCCTCCGGGACCAGCGCGGCGGCCGCGGCATCCACCGTGGCCTTGACGCGGTCCTGCTGCGGAGAGAGGTTGAAATGCTTGACGCCGGAGGAGGACGACGGCGCCGCGGACGTGCCGCCGGCAGCCGCGGCACCGGGATCGGAGCAGGCCGCGAGACCCAGGACGGTGGTGGCCACCAACGCGACGGCGGCGCCGGACTTGAACGAAAGACTCGACATGGTTTCTCCTTGAAAGGGGTGGTCTGTGGTGCTGGTGCCAGCAACTATCCGGGGCGCCGGAAAGCCGGTCAAAGCGCCGTGAAACCGGGTGAAACCAAGGGATACAGGCGGTAATACCCGTTCATCCGGCGTCTGCGGATGCGGCCTGCGGAAGCCCAGTGTTACCGAAGATTGCCCTGCGTGACGCGGCGGGAAGGAATTGTTCACGGCGGGCCGCAACTGGCCTAGCCTGCATAGGAGACCTGCAGGGTGACAGCACGACACAGGAGGGGTGAACTTGTCAGTGAGCACGCACCAGAGGACGCACCGGACCACGCACCGGCTCGGCATCAATGCCCCGGCGGACCTTGTCTTCAGCATGCTGCGGGACGCCTCACACTGGCCCTACCTCGACGGCCTGACGGTGTACTCCGAGCGGGTCAGCGGCGACGACGCCGCGCACGAGCTCCGCACGTCCTTGGTGTCCAACGGCTCACTGAGTTCGAGCCACTGCTGGCGCGTCTTCGATGCCGCCAGCCACCGCGCCGAGTTCCACCAGCTGGACCTCGAACACCCGCTCCGGGAGCTCTGCGGCGACTGGGAGATCCGGCCGGCGGACGGGCTCTCCATGGTCACCCTGAACCACGAGTTCGAGGTCGACGACGAGCACCTCGCCGAGCGCGTCAATGCGATTATCGAGGACTACAGTCGGCGTGAACTGGAAGCGCTCCGGGTCAGCTGCGAACGGTTGTCGGTCCTCCTGCAGCACCATGCCCCCCAGACACACCCCACCCCGCATCCCCCGCCGCACCCCACAGCAAAGGAGGCCTGAGAATGTCCGAGGTCAGGTTCACAACCGAACGGGACAGCTTCGGCCGGCTTCTCGCGGACCGCGAAGTCTGGCGGCAGGCCGGCAGCATCGCGGCGGCCGGCGAGCTGACCGCCCGCTGGCTCGAGGGCACCAGCGAATACCAGCCCGGAGTCTTCTCCCCCGGATTCGACGACGAGACCACGGCCATCGCCGCAGAGCTTGCCCGGCTCAACCGCAACGGGCTCTTCACCAAGGAATCGCAGCCTGGGGTTCAGGCCGGGGGCGTCGCGCAGCGCGCCTACGTGACGGCCTTCTGCACCGCGGAGACGGCGTCGGCCCTCCTGGCGTTGTCCACCCGGACCGGACTCGTGACGGTTGCGCACGCCCCTGGTGAGACGAGCAGCGCCTCCATCCCGGTGACCCTCCAGGACGGCGATGTGGTGACCGTGCTCGGAAGCAGCGAGGGGCCGGTGGGGGAAGACCAGCTCAGGGACTGGGCGGCCGAGACCAACGAGACATTGGCCCTGGTCCTTGCCGATGCCTGGTACGTGGAAATCTTCGATCCCGTCTGGGGCCGGAACGATCTCCTGCTGACTTCCGTGTTGGAGGCGCTGCAGCCCGAATAGCCTGCGGGAACGCGCGCTGCCGGGCAGCGGCTGCCCGTTTCCCGGGGAACTCACATATCGGTCGCGTCCCAGCCGATGCTGGCGGCCTCGTCCAGTGTGCGCGACTCGAAATGTTCCAGCATGTCTTTCATTGCCTCGACGCTCTGCTTGAACAGAGCAGAGTCC
>JBKPJW010000027.1:0-7708 GCA_046730875.1 Actinomycetota bacterium
GCACGGAACACCTGCAGCCCGCGGACAGCAAGTCCGTCAAGCCGCAGCACTTCACCATGAAGGTGGGCGAGCCGCTCTACTTCGACAAGACCGGACCGGACCACTCCCTGCCGGCGCGCCGCCAGGTCACGGACCGCATCATGGACGCGATCGCAGAGCTCAGCGGCCAGGAACGCTCCACCAGCTACAACCAGAGCAAGTTGGCCGAATAACGCCGGCGGGGCCACAGGACACGCGATCGCCTGGCCCCTGCGTGCCAGGCGGTCGGACCCGTGCGTGCCAGGCGGCCCGGCCGACGGCCCCAGACGCTCGGCCGACGGCCCGGCCGGGGCAGGTGCCCCGGCACCTCCGGCGGCTCAGTAGACTTGAACTGTGGCAGATCCAGCGACTTACCGACCCCAGACGGGTGAAATTCCGACCAATCCGGGCGTGTACCGCTTCCGCGATCCGCACGGGAGGGTCATCTACGTCGGCAAGGCCAAGAACCTGCGTTCCCGGCTGAACTCCTACTTCGCCAATCCTGCCGGGCTCATGCCGAAGACCTACGCGATGGTGCACACGGCCAGCAGTGTCGAATGGACCGTGGTGGGCAGCGAGCTTGAGTCGCTGCAGCTGGAATACACCTGGATCAAGGAATTCACGCCCCGCTTCAACGTGATGTTCCGTGACGACAAAACCTATCCGTACCTGGCTGTCACGATGGGGGAGAAGCTGCCGCGTGTCCAGGTGCTGCGGGGTGAGCGGCGCAAGGGGACCCGGTATTTCGGCCCGTACACCGCCGGCGCGATCCGCGACACGATGGATACCCTGCTGCGGGTCTTTCCGGTGCGCAGCTGCAGTGCCGGCGTGCTGAAGCGGGCCCAAGCCAGCGGCCGGCCCTGCCTGCTCGGTTACATCGACAAATGCTCGGCGCCCTGCGTCGGGCGGATCTCCCCCGAGGACCACCGTGCCCTCGCCGAGGACTTCTGCACCTTCATGGGCGGCGAAGCCAAGCCGTTCGTCAACCGGCTGGAAAGGGAAATGGCGGCCGCAGTTGCCGAGCTCGACTACGAACGCGCGGCGCGCCTCCGGGACGACATCGTGGCGCTGAAGAAGGTCTTCGAACGCAACGCCGTGGTCCTCGCCGAGGGCACGGACGCGGACGTCTTCGCCCTCCACGAAGACGAGCTCGAGGCCGCCGTCCAGGTCTTCCACGTCCGCGGCGGCCGGATCCGCGGCCAGCGCGGCTGGGTGGTGGAAAAAGTCGAAGACTCCACCACCCCGGAACTGGTCGAACACCTGCTCCAGCAGGTCTACGGCGAGGAAGCCGGACTCCAGGGCAGGCTGCCCCGGGAGGTCCTGGTACCCACCGAGCCCAGCAACGCCACGGAACTCGCGCAATGGCTCAGCGGCCTGCGCGGGGCCCGCGTGGACGTTCGGGTTCCCCAGCGCGGAGACAAGGCCGCCCTCATGTCCACCGTCCGGGAGAACGCCGAACACGCCCTCAAACTCCACAAGTCCCGGCGCGCCGGCGACCTGACCATGCGCTCCCAGGCACTCCAGGAACTCCAGGAAGCCCTCGAGCTGCCCGTGGCGCTGCTCCGGATCGAGTGCTTCGACATTTCGCACGTCCAGGGCACCAACGTGGTCGGCTCCATGGTGGTGGTGGAGGACGGCCTGCCGAAGAAGTCCGACTACCGGAAATTCGCGGTGACCGGAGCGGCTGCCACCGATGACACCGCCTCGATGCATGATGTCCTGACCCGCCGGTTCCGGCACTATCTCGAAGAGAAATCCGAGAAAAGCGGGCACGCGGCAGCCAATCCGGCGCACCAGGCCGCGCTGGAAGCGGCGACCGCCGCGGCGGTCGCGGACTCCACCACGCCCGCGCCGCGCAGCAGGTTCGCCTACCCGCCCAACCTCGTCGTCGTTGACGGCGGCAAACCGCAAGTCAACGCCGCCGCCCGGGCGCTGGCGGAACTGGGCATTGAAGACGTGTATGTGGTGGGGCTGGCCAAACGGCTCGAAGAGGTCTGGCTGCCGGACAGCGATTTCCCGGTAATCCTGCCGCGCGCCTCCGCCGGCCTGTACCTGCTGCAGCGGATCCGCGACGAGGCCCACCGCTTCGCCATCAGCTACCACCGGCAAAAGCGCGGCAAGGCCATGACCGTCTCCGCGCTGGACGGCGTGCCCGGGCTGGGTGAGTCCAAACGCAAGGCCCTCCTGGCCGAGTTCGGTTCCGTGAAGGGCATCAAGGCTGCCACACAGGAAGAACTCACCGGCGCGAAGGGGATCGGTCCCTCGCTGGCCGCCGCAATCGTCCGGCACTTCGGTGCCGACGGCGAGGAAGCGGCCGCGGTTCCGGCCATCAATATGACCACAGGTGAAATCATCGACGCTTAGCTGTGTCGACTAGCCGTGTCGCTTAGCTATGACGCTTAGCTAGCGCCGCCAATCTTAGCTAGGGTAAAGACTTGGGTTACGGCACGGGCGCGGCATCACCGCGACCCGGACGCAAACGTCACCGCAACACGGTAGATCGCACAGGCAGAGATGGGGCTTCACTGATGGCAGAGTCGACGGCAGGAACCGAAACGGAAGCGGACGGCATGACACCCGTCAGACCCGTTGAGGCGGAACTGCTCGTAGTGACCGGCATGTCCGGAGCCGGGCGGAGCACCGCCTCGGACGCCCTGGAGGACCATGGCTGGTACGTCGTGGAAAACCTTCCCCCGCAGATGCTCGGCACGCTCGCGGAGCTCGTGTCCCGGACACCGCACTCGATGTCCAAGCTCGCCGTCGTGATGGATGTCCGGAGCAAGGAACTGTTCGCTGACATGCGCGCGGCCCTCCGTGCCCTGGAGGCCACCGGCGTGAGCTTCCGCGTGCTGTTCCTGGACGCCAACGACGACGTCCTGGTGCGCCGCTTCGAACAGGGCCGGCGGCCGCACCCGCTCCAGGGCGGCGGCCGGATCCTGGACGGAATCGCCGCCGAACGGGAACTGGTCCGTGACTTGAAGGACATGGCCGACATCGTCCTGGACACGTCCTCCCTCAACGTCCACGGTCTGGCCACCGCGATTACGGAACTCTTCAGCGAGACCGGGCCCGTGGCCCTGCGGCTGAACGTCATGAGCTTCGGCTTCAAGTACGGGCTGCCGGTGGATGCCAACTTCGTGGCGGACGCCCGCTTCATCCCCAACCCGCACTGGGTGCCGCAGCTGCGCCCGCACACCGGGATGGACAAGGACGTCAGCGACTACGTCCTGGAGGCCCAGGGCGTGAGCGAATTCGTGGAACGCTACGTCCTGGCCCTCGAGCCCGTCCTGGACGGGTACCGGCGCGAAAATAAGCACTACGCCACGATCGCGGTGGGCTGCACCGGCGGCAAGCACCGTTCCGTGGCGGTAGCCGTCGAACTCTCGCGGAGGCTGGCGCAATACCCGCGCGTCACCGTGACCACCACGCACCGGGACCTGGGCCGCGAGTAATGGCGCTGCTGACCGGCCCGCTGCCCCTTGTCCCGCCTGCCAGCGCGGCATTCGCCAGCCAGCAGGACAAAGGCCCGTCCGTCGTGGCGCTCGGCGGCGGCCACGGCCTCTCCGCGTCCCTCTCGGCCCTGCGCCTGCTGACCTCCGAGCTGACCGCAATCGTCACTGTCGCGGACGACGGCGGGTCATCCGGGCGGCTCCGTGAAGAGTACGGCGTCCTCCCGCCCGGCGACCTCCGCATGGCCTTGTCTGCGCTGTGCGACGACACCGACTGGGGACGCACCTGGCGTGACGTCATGCAGCACCGCTTCGCCCCCGGCAAGGGCCGCGGCGGGTCCCTCGACGAGCACGCCATGGGCAATCTCCTGATCGTCACCCTTTGGGAACTCCTGGGCGACACGGTCGCGGGCCTCAAATGGGCCGGCGCCCTGCTCGGCGCGCGCGGCGAGGTCCTGCCGATGTCCAGCGTCCCGCTGACTATCGAAGGCCAGGTCCGGGTCACCGCCCCGGACGGCACCACGGCGCTGCAGACCCTTAGCGGCCAGGCCAAGTGCGCGGTGGCAGGGTCCCTGGAGCACGTCCGGCTCCTGCCCGAAAACGCTCCCGCGTGCTTGGAGGCACTGACCGCGATCGAGCTGGCCGACTGGGTAATCCTGGGCCCGGGTTCCTGGTACACGTCCGTCCTTCCGCACCTGCTGCTGCCCGAAATGAGGGCCGCCCTCTGCAACACGGCGGCCCGGCGCTGCCTGACGATGAACCTCGCCACGGACACCAAGGAGACCGCCGGCATGACCGCCGCCGACCACCTCCGGGTGCTGCGCGAGTACGCGCCGGAGTTCTCGATCGACGTCATCCTGGCCGATCCGGCCTCGGTCCAGGACCTGCCGGACTTCAAGCAGGCGGCAGGAATGCTCGGTGCCGAGGTGGTCTTGGGTAAAGTGGGGGCGTCTGGTCGCCGTCCGGTCCACGATCCGTTGCGGCTGGCGACGGCGTACCACGATATTTTCGGGAACAGTTAGGAAAGGTGCCATGGCACTGACAGCATCAGTCAAGGAAGAACTTTCCCGTCTGGATATCAAGAAGTCCTCAGTCCGCAAGGCCGAAGTTTCGGCCATGCTCCGCTTCGCCGGCGGGCTGCACATCATTTCGGGCCGGATCGTGATCGAGGCTGAAGTCGACCTCGCATCGACGGCCCGGCGGCTGCGTGCCGCGATCGCCGAGGTATACGGCCACCAGAGCGAGATCATCGTCGTCTCGGGCGGCGGCCTGCGCCGCGGGAGCCGCTATGTGGTGCGGGTGGTGCGCGACGGTGAGGCCCTCGCCCGCCAGACCGGACTCCTGGACACCCGGGGACGGCCTGTGCGCGGACTGCCCTCCGTGGTGGTCAACGGATCCGCCGCGGACGCCGAGGCCGTCTGGCGCGGCGCCTTCCTGGCACACGGCTCCCTCACCGAGCCCGGCCGCTCCTCGGCCATGGAAGTCACCTGCCCCGGCCCCGAATCGGCCCTGGCCCTCGTCGGCGCAGCCCGCCGCCTCGGCATCCAGGCCAAGGCCCGGGAAGTCAGGGGAGTGGACCGCGTGGTGATCCGCGACGGCGACACAATCGCCGCGCTGCTGATCCGCATGGGCGCCCACGACGCGCTCATGGTCTGGGAGGAACGCCGCATGCGCAAGGAGGTCCGCGCTACTGCCAACCGGCTCGCGAACTTCGATGACGCCAACCTGCGCCGCTCCGCCCAGGCCGCCGTCGCCGCCGGCGCCCGGGTGGACCGCGCCCTGGAGATCCTGGGCGACGACGTTCCGGACCACCTCAAGTACGCGGGCGAGCTGCGCGTGGCCCATAAGCAGGCCAGCCTCGACGAGCTCGGCCGCCTCGCCGAGCCCGTAATGACCAAGGACGCCATCGCCGGCCGGATCCGCCGCCTTCTGGCCATGGCGGACAAAAAGGCCCAGGACCTCGGCATCCCCGGCACGGAAGCCAATGTGACGCCGGAAATGCTTGACGACTAGCACGGCCCTAGAATCGGATCCAGACGGTGGAAATACCCCAGCGACATCGGGGGTTATGCCCACCGGATCCCGGATTCACCACAAACGTCCGGGTGCCTGGCCATCCGGATGCACAATCCGAGAGTTACCGAACCGGACAACCCGTCCACGACATTGGAGGATTTTGTGACCGAGTACGTACTTCCCGAGCTCGACTATGACTACGCGGCGCTGGAGCCGCACATCTCTGCGAAGATCATGGAGCTGCACCACAGCAAGCACCACGCCGCCTACGTGACCGGCGCCAACAACGCACTGGCCCAGTTGGCCGAGGCTCGCGAAAAGGGCGACTTCGCCAACATCAACCGCCTCTCCAAGGACCTCGCGTTCCACACCGGCGGCCACATCAACCACTCCGTTTTCTGGAAGAACCTTTCCCCGGACGGCGGCGACAAGCCCGAGGGTGAGCTCGCTGCGGCCATCGACGACGCCTTCGGCTCGTTCGACGCGTTCCGTGCCCAGTTCAGCGCCGCGGCGCTGGGTCTGCAGGGGTCCGGCTGGGGCTTCCTGGCCTACGAGCCCATCGGCGGCAACCTGGTCATCGAGCAGCTCTACGATCAGCAGGGCAACGTGGCACTCGGCACCACTCCGCTGCTGATGCTGGATATGTGGGAGCACGCCTTCTACCTGGACTACGTCAACGTCAAGGCCGACTACGTCAAGGCCTTCTGGAACATCGTCAACTGGGCCGACGTCGCCAAGCGCTTCGATGCAGCCCGCAAAAACGCGACGGGTCTCATTACCCTCTAGGGGTGAGTGGACCGAATTCTATTTGTAACAAACCTCACATTTAAGGCCGTTCGGCCCGAAATGTGGACGGACTGCCCCCGCACTTGCGGGGGCAGTCCCAGTTAAACGTAAGATGGATCACGGAAGGCGGTTAGCCTTCAGCAACGTGGCTGGTCGTCCTCCGGTAATTATCTCTGCCCAATGGCGTGCGGGATCTGTTAGTTGGCTTGAACGCCTTCTCAACTAGTCGTGCTCGCAAGAGCACCAAGGAGACTGAAAACGTGACGACCCGTATTGGCATCAACGGCTTTGGCCGCATTGGCCGCAACTACTTCCGCGCCGCCCTCGCACAGGGCGCAGACCTCGAGATTGTTGCGGTCAACGACCTCACCAGCCCGGAAGCCCTCGCTCACCTCTTCAAGTACGACTCCGTGGGCGGACGCCTGGCGGAAACCATCGAGGTCAAGGACGGCAACATCGTCGTCGACGGCAAGACCATCAAGGTCCTCGCCGAGCGCGATCCCGCCAAGCTGCCCTGGGGCGAGCTCGGCGTCGACATCGTCATCGAATCCACCGGCTTCTTCACCAAGGCGGCCGACGCCCAGAAGCACATCGACGCCGGCGCCCAGAAGGTCCTGATCTCCGCCCCCGCGTCGGATGAGGACATCACCATCGTCATGGGCGTCAACGACGGCCTGTACGACCCCGCCGCGCACCACATCATCTCGAACGCCTCCTGCACCACCAACTGCCTCGGCCCGCTGGCCAAGGTCATCAACGACTCCTTCGGCATCCAGCGCGGCCTGATGACCACCATCCACGCCTACACCGCGGACCAGAACCTGCAGGACGGCCCGCACAAGGACCTTCGCCGCGCCCGCGCCGCCGCCATCAACATGGTGCCCACCTCCACGGGTGCGGCCAAGGCAATCGGCCTGGTCCTGCCCGAACTCAAGGGCAAGCTCGACGGCTACGCCATCCGAGTCCCGGTCCCGACCGGCTCCGCCACCGACCTGACCGTCACGGTCTCCCGCGAAACCACCGTCGCTGAAGTCAACGCCGCCCTCAAGGCAGCGTCAGAGACCGAAGAGCTCAAGGGCCTCCTGACCTACACGGACGAGCCGATCGTCTCCTCGGACATCGTCGGCGACCCGGCCTCGTCCATCTTCGACTCGGGCCTCACCAAGGTGATCGGCGACCAGGTCAAGGTTGTTTCCTGGTATGACAACGAATGGGGCTACTCCAACCGCCTCGTTGACCTCACGGAGCTTGTCGCAGCCAAGCTGGGCTAGGGTAAGACACATGACATTCCACACCCTCGACGAACTGATCGCTGATGGTGTCCGCGGGCGGTACGTTCTGGTCAGAAGTGACCTGAACGTGCCGCTCGACGGCTCTACAGTGACTGACGACGGCCGCATCAAGGCCTCCCTGCCAGTGCTGGCGAAGCTCACGGACGC
>JBKPJW010000028.1:0-4525 GCA_046730875.1 Actinomycetota bacterium
TCCGCGAGGCGCTGACGGCCGCTGTCCGCCAGAGCCGCCACCAGGCCGGCGGCGGTCGCGGGCAGGGCAGAAGCGGAAGGCGCCGGTGTTTCCAAGTCAGTGGCGGAGGAGCCTGCGGCGGAAACGGACGGGGCCGAGGCCGATGCGCCCGATGGGACCGCGGCGCTTTCCCCCGGTGCCAGCAGCGCTTCCGACTGGGTTGTCAGCAACGTCACAGTTCGCTCGACGTCGGGTTTTCCGGCACCTGCCGATGGGCCCGCCGCGTCACTAATCCGGCGGCCGGCGGCCAGCAGTCGCAGCGCTTCGGCCAATGCCGCAGAGCGCGTCTGTTCAGAAAAAGGCGGTTCCGCGGGTTCCGGAAGTCGGGACGGAGTCAGGATCACGCCCAAGGTCACCACCACCAGGGCAAGGCACGCCAGAAGCGCGTACCGGGGGAGCCGCCGGGGAAGCTTCTCGCGCCATGGCTTTTCCCTGGTGTCGTCGTTCACAACAGACCATGTTGTCATGCCGGCCCGGGTCTGAAGTGCACCATGCCGCCCGGAAAATCGCTAGGCTAGTACACACAACATCATCTAGCGGGAGGCGGCCGGCATCATGACCAACGCAGAAGCCACGACTTCAACAGACCGGACCGGGACGGGGAAGGCTGAAGCCGGACCCGTTAACGTCGAGGCCGAGCGCCTGCACGCACTTCTGGAACCCGCAGTGCTGGCGAACCGGTTGTACCTGGAGGACGTGTCCATCCATGTTGCCGGCGCCAACCGCGTAGTCCACGTGGTGGTGGACCTGCCGCAGGAGGAGACCGGCGGTGTGGGGCTCGACGTCATCGCGGAGATCTCCAAAACTCTTTCGGACACCCTGGACAACGACCCCAGCATGGACGCGCGCCCCTATGAGCTCGAGGTCTCATCACCCGGCGTGGGACGTCCACTGACCGAAGAACGGCACTGGCACCGCGCCCGCGGTCGGATGGTCAGCGTGAACGTGATCCAGGGTGACAACGTCACGGGGAGGATCCAGTCCGTGGATGACGGGGGCGTTACCCTCGTCCCGGAAATCGCCGTCAAGAAGGGCATGAAGCCCAAGCAGGGTGAGCCCATCAAGCTTCCTTTCGACAGGATCCGTAGCGGAAAAGTCGAGATAGAGTTCAGCCGCCTCGAAGAGGCCGGTCTGGAAAAAGAACACAATGGACCTTCTGAGGAGGCCTAATGGATATTGACATGAGCGCGCTGAGACTCCTGGAGCGTGAGCGTGAAATCCCGCTGGATCTCCTGATTCCAACGATCGAGCAGGCACTGCTGGTGGCCTATCACAAGACGCCCGGCGCCTTCGAAAAGGCACGGGCCGAGCTGGACCGCAAGAGCGGCCACGTGACCATCTGGGCCACCGAGATCGACGACGACGGCGCCCCGATCGGCGAATTCGAGGACACCCCCGCGGGCTTCGGACGCATCGCGGCGAGCACCGCACGGCAGATCATCCTGCAGCGCCTCCGGGACGCTGAGGACGACAACGTGCTGGGTCAGTTCAAGGGCCGTGAAGGTGAGCTCGTTGCCGGCACCATCCAGCAGGGCAACAACCCGCACATGATCCAGGTGAACCTGGGCACGGTGGAGGCATTGCTGCCGCCGCCCGAGCAGGTTCCGGGCGAGAAGTACATCCACGGCAACCGGCTGCGCGCTTTCGTGATCGATGTCCACCGCGGGACCAAGGGCCCGTCCATCACGCTGTCCCGCTCGCACCCCGGGCTTGTCCGGAAGCTCTTCGAACTCGAAGTTCCCGAGATCGCGGACCGTTCGGTCGAAATCGTGGCGCTGGCCCGCGAGGCCGGGCACCGCACCAAGATCGCGGTCAAGGCCAACACCCCCGGGGTGAATGCCAAGGGCGCCTGCATCGGCGAAATGGGGTCGCGTGTCCGTGCAGTCATGACGGAACTGAGTGATGAAAAGATCGACATCGTCGACTACAGCGACGATCCGGCGACTTTCATTGCCAGCGCGCTCTCGCCGTCGCGGGTGAATTCGGTCACGATCACCGACGAGGCGACCCGTTCCGCAAGGGTGGTCGTTCCCGATTACCAGCTCTCCCTGGCCATCGGCAAGGAAGGCCAGAACGCCCGCCTCGCCGCCAAACTCACGGGATGGCGCATCGACATCGTCTCCGACGCCGCCGTGAACACTGGCAAGTAACCGAACGCGGGCAGACGCACGGAAACAGTAGCGGGCCGCCCTCGCGGCCCGCTACCGGTGCGTTATCTTGTCTGATCCCGCGCGGTTGCCTGCGGTTTCTTCGCCTTCCGGCACGCCGGGTTCGGGACCCGGGCGCCGGAGGGGCTAGAATAGAAGATGACCGCGCCCTAGGGCCGGTATCTGTGTGTCTTTGGCGCGTCCGGGCTTTTTTCGGATTCCCGGGACGCGGAGATACGCACGCAGCTGTACTGGCAGGAAGATACTCGAACGTGGCACATGTGCAACACCTCGGGAATCAACCGCAGCGCACCTGCATCGGATGCCGACAAAAGGGATCGCGGTCTGAATTACTCCGGCTCGTCGCCGGCGCCGGCGGTTCGTCCGCCGTCGTGGTGGATGAACGACGCCGGATGGCTGGCCGGGGAGCATGGCTGCACCCCAGCGAGAAGTGCCTGGCACTGGCGGTCAAACGTCGAGCATTCGGTCGCGCCCTCAATGGTGCAGCCGATACAGCTGACGTAGAACGCCGGATCACTGCCGGCATGAAAGCCGTGGGCACCCCGGTGGCCGCAGCAACAACCGTCCAACCTGAAAGCGGGTCAGAAAACTGATGGAAACCCGATGAGTTCCCAGCGATGAGTGCGCAACGATGACAACTTTGTTGCGCTCTGCAATGGGCCTCTCAGCTGCATTCGCGGCGGAGGCCCGCAGTAAGAAGTAGACGGTTCGTGCCTGGCTCGGTGCGGACCGAGACAGGAGAAATGTGGCCAAGGTCCGCGTACACGAGCTTGCTAAAGAGCTCGGTATTACTTCCAAAGATGCAGTAACCAAACTGCAGGAACTGGGCGAATTCGTTCGCTCCGCCTCGTCAACTATCGAGGCTCCCGTTGTGCGGAAACTGCGCAACGCCTTCCCCGACGCCCCCGCAGCTTCGAAGTCTGAAGCTCCGGCGTCCGCCCCCCAGGCATCTGCCAGCCCGGCAGCGACCCGTCCGGCGCCTGCGCCCGGCCCCGCCGCGCCCAAGGCTGCAGAACCCAAGGCTGAAGCACCGGCTCCGGCCGCTGCAGCACCTGCCCCTGCCGCCCAGGCCCCGGCTGCCCCCGCAGCCCAGACCCCGGCAGCACCGTCAGCCCAGGCCCCGGCTGCGCCCTCGACGGGCGCCAAGCCCGGCGCGCGTCCGGCTCCCAAGGCTGAAGCTCCGGCTGCTCCGGCACGCCAGGGTGGCTCTGCGCCCCGTCCGGGCGGTCCCCGTCCCGGCAACAACCCCTTCGCCACGTCCCAGGGCATGCCCCGCGGTCGCGGCGGCGACAACGAACGTCCCTCGCGTCCGGGCAACAACCCGTTCGCTCCTTCCCAGGGCATGCCCCGTCCCGGCGGAAGCCGCACCGAGGGCGAACGCCCCGGTGGTCCGCGCCCCGCAGCAGGCGCAGGCGGCCCCCGTCCGGGTGGTCCGCGTCCGGCAGCAGGCGCAGGCGGACCCCGCCCCGGCGCACCGCGTCCGGCCGGCGCTCCCGGCGCACGTCCCGGTGCTGGCGGTAACCGCCCCACTCCGGGCATGATGCCTAACCGCACTGAACGTCCCGCACCCGCAGGTGCAGGCCGTCCCGGTGGCGGCGCACGTGGGCCGGGCCGTCCGGGTGGCGCTCCAGGTACCGGTGCTCCCGGTGCCGGTGGCGGCGCTCCGGCCGGAGGTGGCTTCGGCAAGGGCGGTCGCGGTCGCGGCGGCACACAGGGTGCTTTCGGTAAGGGCGGCGCAGGTCGCGGCAAGCAGCGCAAGTCGAAGCGTGCCAAGCGCCAGGAACTCGAGCAGATGAGTGCCCCGTCGCTGGGTGGCGTGAGCGTACCCCGCGGCGACGGCAACACCGTAGTCCGGCTTCGCCGTGGCTCGTCCATCACGGACTTTGCCGACAAGATCGAGGCGAACCCCGCCGCACTGGTGACGGTGCTCTTCCACCTCGGCGAAATGGCCACGGCCACACAGTCGCTGGATGAAGAGACCTTCGCCCTGCTCGGCGAGGAGCTTGGCTACAAGCTCCAGGTTGTGTCCCCGGAGGACGAGGAGCGCGAGCTGCTCTCCACCTTCGACATCGACTTCGACGCCGAACTGGAAGCCGAAGGCGATGAAGACCTCGAGGCACGTCCTCCGGTTGTCACCGTCATGGGTCACGTTGACCACGGTAAGACCCGACTGCTCGATGCCATCCGCAAGTCCGACGTTATGGCGGGCGAGCACGGCGGCATCACGCAGCACATCGGTGCCTACCAGGTCACCCACGCCCACGAAGGCATCGATCGCAAGATCACCTTCATCGATACTCCGGGCCACGAGGCGTTCA
>JBKPJW010000029.1:0-38754 GCA_046730875.1 Actinomycetota bacterium
GGCTCTCCGCGCCGTGACCCGTCCACAGCCGCAGCGAAAGTAGCATCGTGTCTCAAGAAGTCCTCAGCCCCGCCCGAGTCCAGGAGATTCACAAGCAGGCGGCCCGGCGCCGGACTTTCGCGGTCATTTCGCACCCCGACGCCGGCAAATCCACCCTCACGGAGGCCCTGGCGCTGCACGCCAAGGTGATCGGCACGGCCGGCGCCTCCAGCGGCAAGGCCAACCGCAAGGAGACGGTCTCGGACTGGATGCAGATGGAAAAGGACCGCGGCATCTCCATCAGTTCGGCCGCCCTGCAGTTCGGCTACCGGGACACCGTCATCAACCTCCTGGATACCCCGGGCCACGCAGACTTCTCCGAGGACACCTACCGCGTGCTCGCGGCCGTGGACTGCGCCGTCATGCTCGTGGACGCCGCGAAGGGCCTGGAAACCCAGACCATGAAGCTCTTCGAAGTCTGCAAGCAGCGCAACCTGCCCATCATCACGGTCATCAACAAGTGGGACCGGCCGGGCCTGGACGCCCTGGCCCTCATGGACGAGATCACGGAGCGCACCGGCCTGCAGCCGATGCCGCTGACCTGGGCCGTGGGCATCTCCGGCGACTTCCGCGGCGTCTGGGACCTGCGCAACGACCGCTTCGCGCAGTTCAAGCGCAACAACGCCGGCGCCAACATCGCCCTGACCGAATACTTCACCCCGGACGAGGCCGCCGCCAGCCAGGGCGACGACTGGACCAACGCCGTGGACGAGGCGGGACTGGTCATCGAATCGAACCTGGCGTTCGACGTCGAGGCCTTCCACGCCGGCCAGGCGACGCCGATCCTCTTCAGCTCGGCCGCACTGAACTTCGGCGTCAAGGAAATCCTCGACGCCCTCGTCGACTTCGCCCCGCCCGCCGCCCCGCGGCCCGACGTCGACGGTGAAGCTCGGCCCGTTGACGCTCCGTTCGCCGGATTCGTCTTCAAAGTCCAGGCCGGCATGAACAAGGCGCACCGCGACCACGTCGCGTTCATCCGGGTCTGCTCCGGGATGTTCGAGCGCGGGATGGTGGTCACCCAGGGGCGGACGGGCAAGTCCTTCGCCACCAAGTACGCCCAGCAGGTGTTCGGCCGCGACCGCGAGGTGATCGACGAGGCATTCCCCGGCGATGTCGTGGGCCTCGTGAACGCCTCATCCCTCCGCGTGGGAGACAGCCTGTTCCTGGACCAGCCGGTGGAGTTCCCCGCGATCCCGCTGTTCGCTCCGGAACACTTCCAGGTGGCGCGGTCCAAGGACCCAAGCCGGTTCAAGCAGTTCCGCCGCGGCATCGAACAGCTCGAGCACGAGGGCGTCATCCAGGTGCTCCGCTCCGACATCCGCGGTGACCAGGCGCCCGTTCTAGCCGCCGTCGGCCCCATGCAGTTTGAAGTGGTCGAAGACCGCATGGCGCACGATTTCAGCGCGCCGATGCGGCTGGAACGCCTCCCGTATTCGATGGCCCGGATCTCGACGGCGGACGCCATGCCGGCGCTGGCCAACGTGCCCGGCGCCGAGGTCCTGCTGCGCTCCGACGGGGAATACCTGGCCCTGTTCAACGACGTCTGGGCACTGCGCCGGATCGAAAAGAACCACCCCGACCTCACCCTGGTGCCGATCGGCACTCATAACCCCGCGAAATAGCGGCCGGGAGGCCGGGCGGAAAGACCCTCGGTACGTCTTCCGATATCGGGTTTCCGCGTTATCATAAGTAAGCTTGCTTATGATGCGGGTGCCGGGATCAGTTTTCCGGTTTTGGACTGATCGGCCCGATCCAGCGGCGGGCCCCATTCGAGGGACCACGAACAACTTTTGACACTCACCATGGACACCGGTTTCCTGCTTAGCGGGCGCTACCGGATCGAAGAACTCATTGGCCGGGGCAGCCAATCCAGTGTTTACCGCGCCTCGGATGAGGTCCTGGGACGCGAAGTGGCAATCAAGCTCTTCCGCGACGGTGTAGGGCACGAAATCTCCGGATCCGAAAACGCGGCGGACTGCTACGAACGCACGCGCAGGCAAGACGACGAAGTCCGCATTCTCGCGGGGATGGCGCACCACGCACTCGTGACACTCTACGACGCCGGGACGGACGAGACTGACCCGAACCATCGGCTCAGCTACCTGGTGATGGAACTTGTCCGCGGCCCGGATCTGCGCCGCCGCTCGGCCGAGGGTCCGCTGTCCGCGGCCCACATGGCGCTGATCGGACACGATCTCGCCGACGGTCTGGCCCACATCCACCACCACGGCATCATCCACCGGGACGTCAAACCCGCCAACATCCTGCTCGTGGACTACAGCGCCGAAGACCGGCGCCCGCGTGCCAAACTCAGCGACTTCGGCGTGGCCATCATGAACCAGGAAGGCCACCGGGGCGACCCTGATGACAGCTCCGGCACTCCGGCCTACCTCAGCCCGGAGCAAGCCGCCGGCGAACCCGCCGGCCCGGCCAGCGACGTCTACTCGCTGGGGTTGGTGCTGCTGGAAGGCCTGACGGGGAAAATGGCGTATCCCGGCGCGCCGGTCCAGTCCGCCCTGGCCCGGCTGCTCCACGATCCGCATATCCCGGAAGGGCTCGCCCCGCTGTGGGTGGCCCTGCTGACCTCCATGCTGGCCAGGGACCCCGAGTCCCGTCCGCCGGCCCGGGAGGTGTCCCTGGCCCTGCGCCAGGAGGTCATTAACGGAACGGGACGGCACCGCCGGGACGCCGCACCGCTGCTGACCGACGAAGAAGGCCGCATGCAGGCGGTTGTGCATTACGGAATTCTGGACTCTCCGGCGGATGGCGCCTTCGACCGGATCGCCGCGCTGGCGGCACGCATGTTCTCCGTCCCCGTGGCGATTATCAGTGTGGTGGACCACGACCGCATCTGGTTCAAGGCCCACCACGGCACGGACGTTACCGAGATCGGCCGGGATCCTGGGCTGTGCGCCTCCGCGGTTCTACAGGGCGATGCCTGGATCATCCGGGACGCCACCAACGATCCCCGGACGCTGGCCAACCCGCTCGTGGCCGGCGCGTTCGGCCTGCAGTTCTATGCGGGGGTGCCGCTGCGCACCCCGGACGGCTACAACCTGGGCACCTTGTGCATCCTGGACCGGGAGCCCCGCGAGTTCAGCGCTGATGACACTTCCATGCTGGAGGACCTGGCGGCGCTCGTGATGCACGACCTGGAACTGCGGCTCCGCAGCCGGCAATCGCTCGCCGGGTAGTCCGCGGCCGACGCCGGGCCGACGGCGGGCCGACTTCGCCGACGGCTTACCGCCGGCCGGCGTGCAGGGCCAGTTCGAGCTCGAAGCGCGCCGTCGGATCCTCGAGGGCGTCGCCAAACAGCTCGCGGAGCTGAGCCGCCCGGTAGCCCACGGTCTGGGGGTGGATTCCGAGCTCTGCGGCCACCTGGGTCCGCTGTCCCCAGTGACGCAGCCAGGAAAGCAGTGTTTCGGCGAGCCGCTCCCGCTGCGCGGGCCGGAGCCCTTCCAGCGGCGCCAGCCGACGGTTGGCCAGTTCGGTGATCGCCGAGGGTTCTGCTCCGAGGACCACCTGCGCCAGGTGTTCGTCGGCCCAGATCGGGGGATCCTCCGGCCCTTCGCGCGGGGGCAGGGCCGCGGCTGCGAGCACGGCCAGCCGCAGTGAATCGGGAACCTTTTCCCAGCCGCCCGCCGGGCCCACGGACGCGCCGCGGCCCTGCAGGGCGCGGTCCAGGTCCTCCCGTGCGGTCCGGGACTTCCTCGCCGGCACCAGGGCCACGACGTCGGTCTCACGCTCAATCACCAGGGTTCCGGGACCGAGGCGCAGCCGCAGGCCGGCCGCCCGGTCCAGCGGAAGCGTCACCACCGCCATGCGCTGGGGCAGGGACCAGTCCGCCATCGCCGCCGTCTGGCGCAGGGCCGCCTCATCGGCCTGGCCGCGCAGGAGCAGGTCCAGCAGTTCGGTGCGCCGCCGGTCCACCGCTCCGGCGCGTTCGGACTGTTCAAAGGCGTAGGCCTCGGCGCTGACCGCCGACAGCTCATCGATGTACGCCAGGATCGATTCCCCCAGGTCCACCACGACGCCCTGGCCCAGATGGTGTTCCACTGAGACCTTGGACATTTCCCGGAAGGTCACGCGGGCGCCCATCCGGTAGGCGCTCAGGAGCGCGTCCATGCTCCGCCCCTGCCGGAACTCGCCGCTGCCCAGCCCGGCCACCAGCTCCCGGCTTTCTTCGGACAGCGCCGGCAGCCGGGTCCCGGGCAGCTGCAGGAACCGGTCAAGCGCCGCTGCCACGCCCCTTCTCAGGCCCCGGCCGAAACGCCCCTCGATCGGCCGGGCGTACGCGGGAACGAGTTGCGGAACGGCCTCGATGATGGCCTCGACGATGCCGGGCATCCGGGGACGGAGCATATCGCTGACCTCCCGCGGCAGTGCCAGCCACGGAGGTTCATGGGCGGGAGCGGGGCCAGCGGGCTCCTGGAAGGGGGCTGCGTTCATGGTCCATCCGATGAGTTGTTGCGGTGGGATAGTTTTCTAGTGTCGATCGTATGCCTTGGGTGAAGAAGTATGACCCTATCTGACATAAGATTGGTGAATGATCCGGCTCCGTAAGCTGGCGCGCGCCGCATCTCTACTGACCACCCCACTAGCTCCAGAAGACATTCTGTCGCTGTTCAATCCTGTGTTCTCCGCCCGCCAACTGCGCGGCGTGGTCACGAGGGTGGTTCCAGAAACGGCCGATTCCGCCACTATTTTCTTCCGTCCCGGCCGCGGCTGGCAAGCGCACCTTGCTGGCCAATGGGCCCGTATCGGCGTCGAGCTCGACGGCGTCCGCCACTGGCGGTCGTATTCGCTCAGCGCCCCCGCCGGGCAGGACCCGGCAATCACCGTTACCGACATGGGCGCTGTCTCCGGCGCCCTCGTGCGCGGCACCAAACCCGGCGACGTCCTGTTCCTGGCGCCTCCGCAAGGCGACTTCGTCCTGCCTGAACACCCCCGGCCGCTGCTCATGCTCACGGCAGGCAGCGGAATCACGCCTGTGATGTCGATGATCCGGACGCTCGTGCCGCACCGTCCCGACTCCGACGTCGTCCTGATCCACATCGCACGCACCCCCGCGGATGCGATCTTCCGCGAAGAGCTCACGGAGCTCGCCGACCAGTTCCCGAACTTCCGGGTCACGCACTGGTTCACCGGCGAACAGGGCCGGCTGGACTTCACTTCCGCCGCCGACCTTGACCGGCTGAGCCCGGATTGGCGGCAGCGCGCCGCCTATGCCTGCGGCCCTGAGGGCTTCCTCGACGACGCCGAGGCACTCTGGGAAGCCGAAGCCGCCGATGCCGCTGAAGCCCCGGCGGCCGTTGCAGCCCGGGAAGGCTCACTGACGATCGAACGCTTCAGCACGAAGCTCGCCGGCGGTGAAGGGCACGACGGCGGCCTGGTCACGTTCGAGGCGTCGGACCGCGAAGTCGAAGCAGACGGCGATACCCCGCTGCTCGACGTCGGCGAGGACGCCGGCATCCTGATGCCCAGCGGCTGCCGCATGGGCATCTGCCATAGTTGCCTCATCCCCCTCCGGGCCGGCCAGGTCCGTGACCTGCGCACGGACGAAGTCCATGGCGAGCCCGGCCAACTAATCCAGACGTGTGTTTCGGCAGCCGCCGGACCCGTTAACCTCGACCTCTGAGGAGTACCACCGCATGACGATTGTTTCTGACAAGCCCGACGTTTCCAAGGAAGCTCCCCAGGGCAAGGCGCCCGGTGCCGTAAAGCCGCGGCCCGGTGCCCTAGCGGAGACCGGCAGCCCGCTGGTCCGGCCGGCTGCGGCGGCGCACCTCTCTGACGAGCAGGTGGCCGAGCTCGGTCGCGAACTCGACGCCATCAAGGACGAGGTCCTTGCCAAGCGCGGCGCCAGCGACGCGGCGTACATCCGCCGGGTGATCAAGGTCCAGCGCGGGCTTGAGATCACCGGGCGCGCCACTCTTCTGGTGAGCAAGCACAAGGCAGCCTGGGTTGCCGGCACGGCGATGCTTAGCTTCGCCAAGATCCTGGAAAACATGGAACTGGGCCACAACATCCTCCACGGCCAGTGGGACTGGATGCGGGACCCGGATATCCACTCCACCACCTGGGACTGGGACTTCGTCACCCCGACGCGGTCCTGGCAGCACACGCACAACGACCTGCACCACCGGTGGACGAACGTCGTGGGCAAGGACAATGACATCGGGTACAACCTGCTGCGGATGGATCCGTCCCAGGAATGGAAGCCTTTCAACCTGGGCAATCCGCTGTACAACGCGATCCTGGCGCCAGTCTTCGAATGGGGCATCGCACTCTACGATCTTGAGCTGCCTGACTACCAGGAGGGCAAGAAGAGCAAGGAGGCCATGACCCGGGACCTCAAGGCGCTGGGAATCAAGGCCCTGAAGCAGTTCACTAAGGACTACGCCGCCACGCCGGCCGTTGCCATGCTGACCGGCTCGGGCAAGCAGGCGCTGTATGGCACCTTGACAGCCAACGCGGTCCGGAACGTCTGGGCGCACGCGATTATCTTCTGCGGGCATTTCCCCGACGGCACCGACACTTTCACCGAAGAGATGGTCGAGGGTGAAACCCGCGGCGACTGGTATGTCCGGCAGATGATCGGATCCGCCAACATCTCCGGGTCCAAGTTCATGCACCTGATGAGCGGCAACCTCTCGCACCAGATCGAGCATCACCTCTTCCCGGACCTTCCGTCGAACCGGTACGCAGAGGTGGCACCGAAGGTGCGGGAGATCTGCCAGCGGTACGGGCTGCCGTACACGACGGGACCGTTGCTGAAGCAGGTCGGTTCCACTTGGGCCAAGGTCTTCAAGCTGGCCCTGCCTCCCAAGAAGGCCTAAGCACACAGGCCTATCGGGCTCGAATGATTGACTGGTTTGAATGATTGACGCAAGGGCGTCTGCCAACGCGGCAGGCGCCCTTTCGCATTGCGCCGGAGGTTCGCGGTACGGGGGGTGTGGTGTGCCGGGCCGGGCTCAGGACTTGCTGGCCGCCCCCAGAACGTGGGCCAGCCGCGGGTTGCCGGGAAGGACCGAAAAGCCGAACCGCTCGATGCCCTCCACGGTGAGACCAGCCTTTTCGATCATGGCGGCGGTGTTCCGGTTGGGATGGCAACCGCCTGCCACCCGGCTCCAGAGCGGCGTGAGAAGATCTTCGGCGGCCCCCAGCACGCGGTGTGCGGAGCGGACGTGTTCGTAGAACAGCAACGCGCCGCCCGGCCTCAGGACCCGGACCACCTCGGCCAGGGCGACGGACTGGTTAGCCACGCTGCACAGCACCAAACTGGAGACGACGACGTCCACGGAGGCATCCGCCGCCGGCAGCGATTCCGCCACGCCGTCCTGCACGGTGACCGGCACTGGCGCCTTGCCCGCCGCGGCGACGGCCAGCTCCCGGAGCGTGGGGTCCGGTTCGAGCGCCAGCACGCATGTCACCGCGACGGGGTAGAACGGGAAGGTGGCCCCGTAGCCCGCCCCGATTTCGAGAACGACGCCGTGCGCCGCTGCCACGAGCCGTCGGCGGTGCTCTGTTGCCCCGCGGGCATCCATTCGCGGACCCACGCGGGCATAGGATTTCCCGAAGGATGAGTCGCGGCGGCTGGTTTCCGGCATGGGGACCTCCTGACGGTCAGCCGACAGCTGCCGGGTTGAGCTTGAGCCTGCGCAGCAGCTGGGCGTTCAGTGCAACCACAATGGTCGACGCCGACATCATCACGGCGCCGGCGGCGGGGGAGAGGACGACTCCTGCGAAGGCGAGGACGCCGGCCGCAAGCGGCACCGAGACTATGTTGTATCCGGTGGCCCACACGAGGTTCTGCCACATCTTCCGGTAGCTCGCCTTGGACAGATCCAGCATCGACAGCACGGCGCGCGGATCGTTTCCGGCCAGGACCACACCGGCCGATTCCACCGCCACGTCCGTGCCGCCGCCGATCGCGATTCCCACCTCCGCCCGTGCCAGCGCCGGCGAGTCGTTGACGCCGTCGCCCACCATGGCCACTTTCAGGCCGCGGCGCTGCAGTTCCGCCACTTTCTTATCCTTGTCCGCGGGGAGGACCTCGGCGAACACCTCATCGATGCCGAGCTCGGCGGCGACGGCGTGCGCCACCTGCCGGGCGTCGCCGGTGACCATGGCCACCTTGATGCCGCGTGCCTGAAGGGCCCGAACGGCCTGGCGGGACTCGGGCCGCACGGCATCCTCGAGGCCGACAGCGCCCAGGACGGTGCGGCCGTCGACGACGTGGAGGACCGCCGCGCCACGGTCCAGCCAGGCGCCGGTGATGGCGGCCAAAGCCGGCGGTTCCTGCAGACCCAGCTCCCGGAGCAGGGCCGGACCGCCCACCTGGACGGTGCGGCCATCGACCGCGGCGCGGACACCCCGGCCGGTCAGCGATGTGAATCCGTCCGCCGCCGGAATCTTCACTCCCTGTTCCCGGGCGGCGGCAACGATCGAGCGGGCCAAGGGATGTTCGCTGTCCGCCTCCACGGCAGCCGCGAGTCCTAGCACTGCGTCCCGGCCGGCTGCTGTGGCAGTGGCTGTGGCCGTGGCGGCCGCAACCTCCTTGAGCTCCGGCTTACCCCTGGTCAGTGTTCCGGTTTTGTCGAACAGCACGACGTCGACTGTCCGCATGCGCTCCAGTGCCATCCGGTTCTTGATCAGGACGCCCGCCCGGGCGGCCCGCTCGGTGGAGATGGCGATGACGAGCGGGATGGCGAGCCCCAAGGCATGGGGGCAGGCGATCACGAGGACGGTCACGGTGCGGGTGACGGCGTCCGTGACGCTGCCCATCAGGGTCCAGAACATGAACGTCAGGACACCGGTCCCGGCTGCGAAGTAGAAGAGGAACGCCGCGGCCCGGTCGGCTAGGGCCTGGGCCCGGGATGACGACGCCTGCGCTTCGGCCACAAGACGTTGGATGCCGGCCAGGGCGGTGTCTTCGCCGATGGCTGACACCCGGACCCGCACGGAGTTGTCCGTGGCGATGGTGCCGGCCACCACGGGATCACCCGGAGCCCGCAGGACGGTCTTCGATTCGCCTGTGATCATGGATTCGTCGAATTCGGCCTGGCCATCGCTGACAGTGCCGTCCGCAGGCATCCGACCGCCGGGGCGGACCAGGATGGTGTCTCCGGCGCGGAGCTCGGCGACACTGACGGTTTCCGTACCGGCGTCCGAGACACGTTCCGCCTCGTCGGGCAGCAGCGCCGCCAGGGCATCCAGCGCGCCTTGGGCCGAGCCGAGGGCGCGCATCTCGATCCAGTGCCCCAGCAGCATGATGGGGACCAGCAGCGCCAGTTCCCACCAGAAGTCCAGGTCGAAACCGCCGATGCCGAGGCTTGTCACCCAGGAGGCGATGAAGGCGACGCTGATGGCCATGGCGATCAGCAGCATCATCCCCGGTTTGCGCGTCCGCAGTTCGTTGAGCCCGCCGCTGATGAACGGCCGGCCGCCGTAAAGAAAGATCGCAGTGCCGAACAGCGGCGGAATCCAGGCTGAACCGGGAAAGGCGGGAGGTTCGTAGCCCAGGAGTTCCGCGAACATGGGGCTGAAGAAGACCACCGGCACGGCCAGGGCAAGTGTCAACCAGAACCTGTCCCTGAACATCGCGACGCTGTGCCCGGCATGCTGGCCGTGGGTATGCAGGGTGTGGTCGTCCCCGGCCGGCCCTGCACTGGGAGGGATGGCAGGGCGGCCGGCCGGATCCGCGGCGTGGTGGCCGTGGGGCGTCGGGGGCGGGCTTTGATTCCGGATGCCCTGGCCCAGGCCTGGGCTGCTGTGCCGGTGTTCCATGGTGCGTGCTCCTGAAGGATGTCCAGTCATTTGCGGATATGGCAAAAATACCCCTAGGGGGTATTTCTGGCAAGGGGTCGCCTGATTCAGCGGACCTCGAGGACCCCCATCATCCCGAGGTCCTCGTGGTCCAGGATGTGGCAGTGATACGCGGATCGGCCGGTGAAGTCCTTGAAGGAAATCCTGACGCTCACCGATCCGTTTGCCGGCACATTGACCACGTCCTGCCAGGTTGGAGCGTCGGGCCCCACGCCATTGACAGAGATGAGCTGCATCGGCCACACATGAAGGTGGAACGGGTGGTCCATTGTGCTGGCATTGACCACCGTCCACTCCTCCACAGTGCCGGCCGCCACCGTGGTGTCGGTCCTGGCGGCGTCGAATTCCCGGCCGTTGATCGCGAATTTCATCATTCCGTTGCCGCCTGCGCCCATGCGGTCCCCGCCCATGCCGGCCGTCAGCAGGAACTGCCGGCGCGCGGCAACGGGGACCTGGCGCAGGTCCGCAGGGGGCGGCCGGACCGGCAGCCCGTCGAAGTGGGCGGCTGGTGCGCCCTCCACCTGAAGCGTCGCCAGGGAGACATCCTGGGCCGGTTCCCCCGTGCCGGCGGGACGCCGGCCCATCATTCCGGGCATGCCGCCGCGGTCATAGTGAGCAGCCCGGAGAACCGACTCGCCGGCCTCGGCGGCATCAGCTGATCAGCAGTCCGAGCGCCTCGGCCAGGTGGCCTACCTCGCGGACCGAGAACCCGGCGGGAACGGGTCCGTGCCCGTTCGGGCTGGCCGGTACCACGGCATGCGTGAAGCCGAGCCGGTGCGCCTCCTGGATGCGCTGGTTGATGCCGGGCACCGGGCGGACCTCGCCGGCCAGGCCAACCTCGCCGAAGGCGATCAGCCGCTGGGGGAGCGGCTTCTTGGCCTTCGCCGAGGCCACCGCCAGGGCCACGGCGAGGTCAGTGGCGGGTTCGCTGAGCTTGACGCCGCCGACCGTTGCCACATAGGAGTCGTCCTTGTTCAGCAGGCAGCCTGCGCGCTGCTGCAGGACGGCCAGCAGCATCGCGACGCGGGAGCTGTCCAGTCCGCTGGTGGCGCGGCGGGGCTGGGAACTGGCGCTCTCGGCGAGCAGCGCCTGGACCTCGGCCAGCAGCGGCCGGCGGCCCTCCAGCGTGACCGTGATGCACGTTCCGGACACGGGCTCCTTGGTCCGCGAGACGAACAGTCCGCTGGGATCGGCGAGGCCCTCGATGCCGTCCTCGTTCAGATCGAAGCAGCCGACGTCGTCGGTCGGTCCGTAGCGGTTCTTCACGGCGCGCAGCAGGCGCAGCCGCGAGTGCCGTTCGCCCTCGAACTGGCAGACGACGTCCACGAGGTGCTCCAGCAGCCTGGGGCCGGCGATGGAGCCGTCCTTGGTCACGTGCCCCACCAGCAGCGTGGTCATGTTGCGGCGCTTGGCCGCGGCGATCAGGGACGCCGCAACCTCGCGCACCTGGGAGACGCCTCCGGCGCTGCCTTCGACATCGGCGCTGCTTAGGGTCTGGACGGAATCCACCACGAGCAGGCGCGGTTCAAGCTTCTCCACCTGCCCCAGGGCCTGCCCGAGGTCCGTTTCGGCCGACAGGTACAAAGATTCGGCCACGGCATCGATCCGGTCCGCGCGGAGCTTGACCTGGGCTGCCGATTCCTCGCCGGTGATGTAGAGGACGTCCTGCGCGGTGCGGGCGAACTTGGCCGCGACGTCCAGCAGCAGCGTGGATTTGCCCACCCCGGGTTCGCCCGCGAGGAGGATGACGGCGCCGGGAACCAGTCCGCCGCCAAGCACGCGGTCCAGTTCGTCCACGCCGGTGGGCAGGAAAGCCGCAGTAGTGGCATCGACGTCGGCGATCCGGCGGGCCGGTTCAAGAACCGTGGTGGCCGCCGTTGTCCGGGCGACGGCGGTACCGGTTTCCTCAACGCTGCCCCATGCCTGGCACTCGCCGCAGCGGCCCACCCACTTGGCCGTCGTCCAGCTGCATTCGGCGCATTTGTAGCCCGGTGCCTTCGGCCCCCGGGAAGTCTTCGTAGCCATTGGTCCACCCTATCGGCGGCGGGCGACAACGATGCGCGGAGCAGAGTCGGGGCGGGGCTACAGCGGCGGGAGAATGTCCCGGGCTTCCTGGGAGTCCACTCCGGCGGCCTCAAGCAGGTCCACCATGAGCGGGCGGAACAGCATGACCACCGTTTCGCCCTCAAGCAGCTGGACGTCCAGCATCCGCGGGTGCAGGCGGACGGCGACCTCCCGGAGCTCGGACCGGGCTGTCCGCAGGTGGGCGCGGCGGGCGCCGTCGTGGACTTCCGCCAGGCCCAGCGACAGTTCGTCGACGGCGTCGGCGGTCTCCTGCAGGACCTCGGCGATGTTCTGGGTGGCCTCGTCCGAGAGCGCCGCGTGGTTGATGGCGCTGGTCAGGCGCCGGGCAAAGACCCGGCTGTTACGCAGCGCGAGGTCGAGGTAGTCCAGCGACTGCTCCAATTGGTCCAGTTCGTCCCGGTGCCGCCGGTAAGCGGGGGCCAGGGTGGCCACCTCGCCGGAGGCCCGCAGGGAGTGGCGCATGGCATCGACAAGGGGCTGGCAGTTCCGTCCCCGGATGAGGGCATGCCAGGCCTGGGTGGCGTCGCTGTAGCTCAGCGCCGAGGCGCATTCCCGCAGCACCTCGGCGAGCTCGTGCAGGAGCTTCTTGACGTCCTTGCGCGGCTCACGCCGGGGGTCTCTGGGAACGAGGACAGTCATTAGCAGCGCGAACACGCCGCCCACTACGGCGTCGATGCTGCGGGTGAACGGGCCGCCGACCGGTGCGGGCAGGAGCACCACGAGCACTGACTGCAGGCCCAGCTGCGTGGTGAAGATGTTTCCGCTGTCCAGGAACCGGGCCAGCAGGATGGAAAACAGCAGCACGACGGCGGCCTGCCAGATCCCGGATCCCAGCCAGTGCAGTAGCAGGTCCCCGACCACGATCCCGATCGTGCAGCCAAGGCCCACCTCGATGACGCGGCGCAGCCTGGGCTCGCGGGAAAAGCCAAGGGCAATGAGGGCGGACGTGGCGGCAAACAAGGGCCCGCTGTGACCCAGGATGTATTCGGCGAAGGCGTAGGCGCTAACGGCGCAGGTGGTCATTTGAAGGGCGGGACCCAAAGAGTTCCGGCTCCGGACAAAGCCGGTGCGGACCCGGCGGCGCAGGAATCGTGCGCTTGCGGAGAGTCCAGTCGCGGGGGCCATGTCCATCAGTCTATTTGCTGGCCCGGGAGCGGCCGCGACGGGAGGTGCTCCTCACCGGCCAGTACGCCGGGTGCCGATACGACTGTGATGCACGGAACACAATGGCTGGCCGGCAGATGTAAGCCAATAGCCCGGCGTCGTTAACCGGCTGTTCACCTTGGACCGCAATTCTCTTCACCTGCACCACCTACGGTCAATAAAGGTACAAACCGTACGCATCCCTGCGGGTCTTCTCCGGCCCGGCACGCACAGCCCTGAAAGGGGTATATCTAAGTGAAGGCTCTCCGCTTCGGCCGCAACGCGGCTATCGCTGTTATCGCCGCCGGCGCACTCGCGCTGACCGCTTGCGGTTCGGACAACGCAACCAACACGGCCCAGACCGCGGCGCCGTCCGCCTCCGGCGCCAAGGTCACCGGCACCCTGACCGGCATCGGTTCCTCCGCCCAGGGCGCGGCCATGGACGTCTGGAAGACTAACTTCGCTTCCGCGAACCCGGGTGCCACGGTGCAGTACTCACCGGACGGTTCCGGCGCCGGACGCAAGGCGATCCTTGACGGTTCGGCCCAGTTCGCCGGTTCCGATGCCTACCTCAAGGATGACGAGCTCGCCAGCTCCAAGACCCAGTGCGGTCCCGACGGCGCGATCGACATCCCCGTCTACATTTCCCCGATCGCTGTGGCTTTCAACCTGCCGGACATCACGGACCTGAAGCTTGACGCCGCGACCGTCGCCAAGATTTTCCGCGGCGAGATCGCCAACTGGAACGACCCCGCCATCGCGGCCCTGAACCCGGAGGTCAAGCTGCCGGACCTCAAGGTCACGCCGGTGAGCCGCTCGGACGACTCCGGCACCACCACAAACTTCACGGACTACCTCTCCGCCGTCGCCCCCGAGGTCTGGACCGACAAGGCTGCCGGCATCTGGCCCGCGAGCCTGCAGGGCGAGAACGCCAAGGGCACCTCCGGCGTCGTCAAGACCGTCACCGACACCCCCGGTGCAGTCACCTACGCCGATGACTCCGCTGTCAGCGGCAAGCTCGGCACGGCGCAGATCAAGGTTGGAGATTCCTTTACGAAGATCTCCCCCGAGGCTGCTGCCAAGGCAGTGGACGCAGGCAAGCCGGTTGAAGGCCGCAACGCCAATGATCTCGCCATCAAGCTGGACCGGACCACCACGGTCGCCGGCGCCTACCCGATCGTTCTGGTGTCTTACCACATCGTCTGCACCACCTACGACACGCAGGCCACCGCTGACCTGGTGAAGGCCTTTGTAGCGTATGCAGCCTCCGACGCCGGCCAGCAGGCCGCCGCCGACGCCGCCAAGTCGGCGCCGCTGTCCAAGACTCTGCAGGACAAGGCAATCGCTGCCCTCGAGGCCGTCAAGGCCAAGGCCTAGGGATACGACGCATCACGGGGGCATAGTGGAAACACCAGCCTGACTAAGGTTCCCTGTTCCGAATCGGCCGTCACCGGCGGCCGCAACGGAACAGGGAACCGACGCGTTTGTTCAACATCAAGAATTGCCGGGCGCCGGCCGCGGAGGCCCCCGCAGCCGGCGCCCACCCCCATCCAAACCGAAGGACCGTGAAGTGACCACCACCTCCCTGACGAAGTCCCGGGGCGCAGGCCTCGCCGGTGACAAAGTCTTTTCCGCAGCCGCCTTGGCGGCAGGGTGTCTGATCCTCGTCGTGCTCTTCGGCGTGGCACTGTTCCTGGTCATCCAGGCGTTCCCGGCCCTGGTGGCTTCGCCGGAGGAGATCCAGGGCGGTGAAGGATTCTTCACCTACATCTGGCCGCTCGTCATCGGCACCCTCATCGCCTCGGTGATCGCACTCGTGATTGCGACGCCGATCGCCATCGGCGTCGCACTGTTCATTTCGCACTTCGCACCGCGCAAGCTCGCCTCCGGCCTTGGCTACGTGATCGACCTGCTCGCCGCCATCCCGTCCGTGGTCTATGGCGCCTGGGGCGTCGCGTTCCTCGCCAAGGAGATCTCCCCGGCCTATAACTGGCTGGCCAGCAACATGGGCTGGCTCCCGATCTTCCAGGGTCCCGCCTCCGCGACCGGAAAGACCATCCTCACGGCCGGGATCGTCCTGGCCGTCATGGTCCTGCCGATCATCACCTCCCTGAGCCGGGAAATCTTCCTGCAGACCCCCAAGCTGCACGAAGAGGCCGCGCTGGCGCTCGGTGCCACCCGCTGGGAGATGATCCGGATGACCGTGCTGCCGTTCGGACGGCCCGGAATCATCAGCGCCGTGATGCTGGGACTCGGCCGTGCCCTCGGCGAGACCATGGCGGTGGCGCTGGTGCTGTCCTCCGGAGCCCTCACGGCCAGCCTGATCCAGAGCGGCAACCAGACCATCGCCGCCGAAATCGCCCTGAACTTCCCCGAAGCCAGCGGACTCAAGGTCAGCACGCTGATCGCCGCCGGCCTGGTGCTGTTCGTCATCACCCTCGGCGTAAACATGATCGCCCGCGGGATCATCACCCGGCACAAAGAATTCTCGGGAGCCAACTAAATGACCTCCACACTGACCCCGGTACGCAAGCGCTCGGCGCTGACCAAGGGCCAACTGCCCAAGGCCGCGCCGTACATTGTCCTGGCCGTTGCCCTGGTCCTCGGCGCCGCAATCCTGGCCCTGATCGGCTTCAACGCCTTCGGCTGGGGGATCGTCTCCGGCATCCTCTTCGCCGCCGGCCTGGTGGGCTGGAGCCTGGCTGTGGAAGGCGCCCGCAAGGCCAAGGACAAGTTGGCCACCTGCCTTGTGGTGGGCGCCTTCCTAGTTGCCCTGCTGCCCCTGTTCTCCGTCATCTGGACGGTACTGGTCAACGGGCTCCCCGGGCTCCTGGACCCCGGATTCCTCACTACCTCCATGAACGGCGTCACCGGCGCCTTCGATAACAAAACCGTCGAGGAAGGCGCCCCCTTGCTGGGCGGCATCTACCACGCACTTTTGGGGACACTGCTGATCACGGTGCTGGCCACCCTCATCTCGGTCCCCGTGGGCCTGCTGACCGCGATCTACCTCGTGGAATACGGCGAGGACCGCCCACTGGCCCGGGCCATCACCTTCTTCGTGGACGTCATGACCGGCATCCCTTCAATTGTCGCGGGCCTCTTTGCCGCCGCTGCCTTCTTCGCACTCGTTGGACCCGGCACTAAGACAGGCGCCGTCGCCGCCGTCGCACTGTCCGTGCTGATGATCCCGGTGGTGGTCCGCTCCAGCGAGGAAATGCTCAAGATCGTGCCCAACGAGCTTCGCGAGGCCGCCTACGCCCTCGGCGTCCGCAAATGGCGGACCATCCTCAAAGTGGTCCTCCCGACGGCGATCTCCGGTATCGCCTCCGGCATCACCCTGGCGATCGCCCGCGTGATCGGCGAGACCGCGCCGATTCTTGTCACCGCCGGCTTTGCGACCGCCATCAACGCCAACGTGTTCAGCGGCTGGATGGCCTCGCTGCCGACGTTCATCTACACCCAGATCCTGAACCCCACCTCGCCGTCCAACCCGGACCCGTCCTCTGAGCGGGCCTGGGGCGCGGCCCTGGTGCTCATCATTTTGGTGATGCTGCTAAATCTTGGCGCCCGCCTGATCGCCCGCATGTTCGCCCCCAAGGCCGGCCGCTAGGCCCGCGCCGCGCCGCCCATACCCCAGCAAGTGAAGGAACACCATGTCTAAGCGCATCGACGTCAAGGACCTGAACGTCTACTACAGCAAATTCCTGGCCGTCGAAGACGTCAACATCAACATCGAGGCCAAGTCCGTCACGGCCTTCATCGGCCCCTCGGGCTGCGGCAAGTCCACCTTCCTGCGCACCCTGAACCGCATGCACGAGGTCATCCCCGGCGCGAGGGTTGAAGGCGAGGTGCTGCTGGACGGTGACAACCTGTACGGCCCCGGTGTTGACCCGGTGACGGTCCGCGCCCAGATCGGCATGGTCTTCCAGCGGCCCAACCCGTTCCCCACCATGTCCATCCGGGACAACGTGCTGGCCGGCGTGAAGCTGAACAACACGAAGATCTCCAAGGGCGAGGCCGATGTCCTGGTGGAGCGTTCCCTGCAGGGCGCGAACCTGTGGAACGAGGTCAAGGACCGCCTGGCCAAGCCCGGCGCCGGCCTGTCCGGCGGGCAGCAGCAGCGCCTGTGCATTGCCCGCGCGATTGCCGTGGAGCCCCAGGTGATCCTCATGGACGAGCCCTGCTCCGCCTTTGATCCGATCTCCACGCTGGCCATTGAGGACCTCATCAATGAGCTCAAGGACCAGTACACGGTGGTGATCGTGACTCACAACATGCAGCAGGCCGCCCGCGTCTCGGACAAGACTGCCTTCTTCAACATTGCCGGCACGGGCAAGCCCGGAAAGCTGATCGAGTTCGGCGACACCCCGACCATCTTCAGCAACCCGACCGAGAAGGCCACCGAGGACTACGTCTCCGGCCGTTTCGGATAACCGGCAGACCTCTTACAGTCCGGCCACCGGTGAGAGCGCCAACTGAAGCACGAACGCTGCAGCGGCGGTGGCAACCGGCGTCAGGACCCAAAAAGCCAGGATGCGGATCACCAGCCTGCGGTCGGTACCGGGAAAGCACTGGTTGGCGCCGGCCCCAAGGGTGGCCGCCGTGACGGTGTGGTTCGTGGAGACGGGCAGGTGCAGCCCGATCGCGCCGATGAGCAGCATCACCGAACTGTACATTTGCGCGACGAATCCGCGCAGCGGGTCGATCCGGGTCAGCCTGTAGCCGATGGTGTACGAAATCCGCCAGCCGCCGGCCAGCGTCCCCGCCGCCAGCAGGACGGCCGTCACCAGGCCCACCCACACCGGCACGGAACCGCCGTCGGCGAGTCCGGCCGCCAGCAGCGCAAGCATCACCACGGCGCTGGTGCGCTGGCCGTCCTGCAGGCCGTGGCCGAACGCCACAGCACCGGCAGCAATGGCCTGGGCCCGCCGGGACCGTGAGTTGACGACTCTTGGCGGGGTGTAGCGGGCGGCCCAGCTGGTGGGCAGGACCAGCAGGTAGGCGCCGACGAACGCGATCACCGGCGAGACCAGCAGCGGGAGCACCACCTGGGAGAAGAGCGACACGTCAACGCCGGTGACTTCATGGCCGCCGACGGCGACGCTCGCGGCCCCGGCTCCGGCCAGCCCGCCGATCAGGGCGTGCGTGGAGGAGGACGGGATGCCGCGCCACCAGAGGTACAGGCCCCAGAGGATGGCGCTGACCAGTCCGGCCAGCAGAATTGTGAGGCCGTTCGTGCCGGGCGGCAGCGTCAGCCACGCGTGGCTGACAGCCAGCGCCAGGGCGGCGCTCAGCCCGGCACCGATGAAGTTGAACAGGCTGGCCAGCAGTACGGCCACCGTGGGGGTCAGCGCCCGCGTCCTCACGGCCAGAGCCACCGACGACGACGCGTCCCTGAAGCCGTTGAGGAACGCGAAAACCCCGGCGCAGAGCAGCACCAGGGCCAGGACGAAGATCATCACTAGGATTCCTTGACGATGATGCTGCCTACCTGGGTGGCGATCCGGCGCATGTCCTTCGTGACTTCCACAAGCTGGTTCGCGATGTCGCGGTTGCGCGCATATTGCGCTGACTTCATCTCCTGCAGCATGTCCGCGACCCAGACCCGGTGCGTTCGCTCGGCGCGCTTGGCCAGGCGCAGGATCTCGATCCAGTAGTCCTCGAGGTCGTCCAGATTGTTCAGCTTCCGCATGGCCTCGACCGTGAGTTCAGCCTGCCGGCTGATGATTTCCAGCTGGTCTGCGGCGCGCCTGGGCAGCCGTTCCAGCTTATAGAGGGACACGAGCTCGGCGGCGGCATCGAGCTTTTCCATAGCCTCATTGAGGTACCGGGACAGGGCGTACATGTCCTCGCGGGGCAGCGGGTTCACGAAGCTGGTCCGCATGTGGGTCAGGAGCGCAAAGTGCAGCTCGGCGGATTTGGCCTCGTGGTTGTGCATGTCCTCCACGAGCCGGGCATGCTCTGTGGCCGGGGCGCCAAGGATTTCGGAGAGTGTTCCGGTTGCGAGCACGATCTGGCGCGCCATCTGGGCGAGCAGGGTCAGTCCGGCGGACTCCTGCGGGAACAGGCGCAGCTTCACGGGGTCACCGGTCTTCCGGGGAGAGTTTCGGGGGGAGGCGGCTGGTCGTGTGACTTGACGGTGACCTGCGCATACGCCTTACTTTACCGTCCGCGTCCGGTCGGGACCGGCATATGTCGGCGCGGGAAAGGGCATGAAAATGGTGCCGAACCGGATACGCCTCTCGGCGGTAGGCCGCTCTAGGCGGCTAAATGTTGAAGCCCGGGGGTTTCGCGGTTCGGCACCGCTTTTAGTTTTCTACGTCGGTTCGTGCAAGTCAACATTGACAGCCTGCCGCGGCCGTGCGTGTCAGGGCTTTTTCCCGCCCGTTTATCCGCGGACTGACAGGGTTGGGCCGCGGTCCGGCCGGCCCTCCGTCAGTCCAGTTCGCCCAGCCGCCACGCGTTCGCGGCGTGCTCGAGGTCCTCGGCCGTCTTGACCAGAAGGTGGGAGTTGCGGGTGAGCTTGCTGGCGTGGTGCTCGTTGCTGTGTTCGGCGTTGTCGGCAATTGTTGCCTGGCCGAGCGCAACCACGCGGCAGAACGCGGCGGAACGTTCCAGCGCGACGTCGAAGTCGCCGTCGAACGCACCGGAAAGGATGGCGTCCGCCATGGATTTCATTTCGTCCGCGCCAGGCGGTTCGGCGGCGCCGGCTACCACATGCGAGACCTGTGCCGTGTCCTTGCCCGCTTTGAAATAGACGGAGATGCGTTCAGGATCCTGGATGGTGGCAGCCCGCAGGGCGTAGAGGCGCCACAGGGCGCCGGGAAGGGACCGGGCGGGGCTTTCAGCCCACATTTCTGCGATCGCTTCCAGGCCCTGCTCGTCGGCGAGCTTCACCAGACGTTTGGTGACCTTGGGGTCGTCGCTGTCGCGGCCGCGGCGCACGAGCGCCTGCGCGGCCAGGTGGGCCGCTTCCGAGACGCGGGCAGGATCGGCGCCGCCGGCGAACGGCTCGAAGTCGATCGGCGCGAAGGGTTTCGGCTTGTGGTGCCGCGGGCCGGGGGCGCTTGATCCTGCTTGCTCGTTCATGCCACCACGCTACTCCAGTGCCGCCGGGGAATCGAGGATCGGCCGCCGGTACTGCCGGTGCCGTTCGAGGCCGGTTCAGGCAGCGTGAAGAAGGCAGCCCCGGTGTGGGGTACAGTGTTAACGTCCAGAAATGGACGGGACTGAAACGCGCCGCAGCCACGGATTTATCCGCGGGTTCGGAGCTGTCAGTTGGGGCCTTTAGCTCAGTTGGTAGAGCATCGGACTTTTAATCCGTGGGTCGTGGGTTCGATCCCCACAGGGCCCACTCTTTTAGTGAAGAGTGCAAAACCCCGGCCTCCTGGGAACAGGAGGCCGGGGTTTTTTGTGCCGGTTTCCTTGTGCCGGGTCATGTCCCGGGGAGGTGGGCTCCGGCCCGCATCGCGGTGCGTGGGCCGGGGCTGCAGCGGCTTGAATTGTAAGGAAGGCTAGTTACCAGTTCCGCTAGGCTTGCCGGATGGACTCCAATGACGCTCCGGCCGCCGGAATTTCGTATGGCCCGGCCGATGGGCTGGATCCTCCCGCCGCGGTCCTGCAGGCCCTCCGCGACTACAGAACGTCCGAGATGGCGACCAGGCGATCTGCCCGTGACTCGACGGGGATGGGTGAGACCGATCTGCTGGCATTGCGCTACTTGCTGCGGGCAACATCGAGGCGCGAACAGGTGGGTCCAAAGGACCTTAGCCGCGTCCTGGGCATCACCACCGCTTCCACCACGTCGCTGATCGACCGGCTGGTGGCTAGCGGCCATGTCCGGCGCGAGCCGCACCCGACCGACCGGCGATCGCTCGTGATCGTGCCGACAGTCACGCCGGAGTCCGAAGTCCGCGCCACGCTGGGCCACATGCACCTGCGGATGATGGAAGTGGCCGAGTCCATGAGCGCTGAGGACGCCCGCGTGGTGGTTACCTTCCTCCGTCGAATGGGCGCGGCCATCAGCGAACAGCGGCCTTAGCTGGCGCGCGTATCCAGGCGGCCCGCCGGCCGGGCCAATTAGCTCGGGTAACTATTTATATGTATGCTTACTACCTGTTTTCCGGTGTCAAAGGAGTAAGCGTCGTGACTGGATCCATAACCCTTCCCGGGGGCTCCGGCGAGGGACCCCTGCCCGACGGACTCCTGCCCGGTGGTCCCGTTCCCGGCGGACCTGCTGCACTGGCCGATGCCGGCTGGACGCTTCCGGACGTGACGCTCCCGGGTATGGTCCGGCCCTGGGCGCCCGACAGCCGGCCCCCGCGGCACTGCGGAACCCCCATGGCCTGGCGCTCGCAGGAGCCGGCCGCAATGTCTTCATACTCGTTCGGACCCGCGGACCCTTCCGGAGCCCTGCCGTCGCTGTGGCGTTGCCGCTGCGGTTTCCAGCTGGACGGCGTTAAGCCACGTGCCGCAGGTTCTGTCGAGGCCTACGGGCCCAGCCGCTGATCGCCCCGCCGAAGGTAGCCAGGGCAGCCAGGGCAGCCAGGCCAGCCATGCGGCCCTCAGTCCCGTGATGCCAGCCCGGCCCGCGCCGGCACCAGTGCGGTAGGGGAGGCCACGCGCAGCCTGCCCGCTGCGCCGCCCGGCAGCCCGGAATCCGGATCCAGGGGAAACGTTATGAGGTCGCCGGAGCGTTCGTGGGCGACGTGCAGCAGGCCATCGCGGACAAGGTGGTGCCGGGGCCAGTTGCCGCCGCTGGCGACATCGGCCACCGGGCGCAGCACCGCGCCTCCGCGCTCCACTTCCAGCACCCCAACCCGGTTCGAGCCGCGCACGCCCACGTAGGCGTGCCTGCCGCCGGCAGCCAATGCGATCTCGGCGGCCGAGTCTCCGGGCCGCGCTCCGCCGGCAGTGGCCGGCCCGACGAAACCGAGCCGGAAGTCCCCGGAGTCCGGCGACGGCTCCGCCACGGCCACCTCAATTGAATACTCGGTCACCACAAAGACGCGGCCGCTCCTGTGCTGGACCAGGTGCCTGGGGCCGCTGCCCTGCGGCAGGACCACCTCATGATCCAGGGTCAGCCCCGGCGCCGTCCCGGGCCCGGAGGGGACGTTCCAGATCCGCAACAGGTCGTGGCCGAGATCCGTGGTCATCACCCGGCCGTCGGCTAGCAGAAGCGCGGCATGGGCGCGGCTTTGCCGCGATCCGCTGTCGGGAGCCCGGTTGTAGGGGTCCCGGGACGGGGCGGCCGCGCTCCGGGCCGTGATGCCGCCGTTAGCGTCGAGATCATAGAGCAGCACCTGGCCGTCGCCCCAGCAGCAGACTACGAGGAAGCGGCCGGAGGGATCGACGGCGACATGGCAGGCCGCGTCGCCGGCCGGCCATGCGGGTCCCGCGGGCTCCAGGCCGAACGCACCGGTCCGGCGGTAGGCCCGGACGGTCTGAGCATGCTCGGCAACGGCGTAGACCAGGGCCAGCGAGGGGTGGACGGCGAGGAATGACGGCGAATCCGCCGCCGCCGCGACACCAAGCCAGCGCAGCGTGCCGTCGGCCGCCACGCTTACCGCGCCGATCCCCTTGCCGCTGCCGCCGGAGTCTGCCGTGTAGCAGCCGGTCCAGATGAGGCGTTGTGCGGGGATGGTTTCCATGCTGACATCCTGCCAGCCGCGCCCGGTGCGGCGCGGTATCCGCCGTCGGACGGCACCGAACTCATCACCGGGTGCCAATTACCGGATCTCCACCGTATTGCGGGCCGCCTTCGATAGCATGGGCAGTCCGGACAACTGCGGGCAGAAGGAGGAGGGCCAGCAATCCGCCATCACACCCTGCACCGAACCCTCACAGCCAGGCTCCGGGCGGCCGGCTGCGTATTCGCCGAAGACGAGGCCAGCCTGCTGATCGACGCGGCGCCGACGCCGGAAGCCCTCGAAGGGATGGCAGGCCGCAGGGTTGCCGGCCTGCCGCTGGAACACATTCTCGGCTGGGCGGAATTCTGCGGCCTCCGCATGGCGGTCGATCCCGGAGTCTTCGTGCCGCGGCGTCGGACAGAATTCCTGGTCCATCAGGCTGCTGCCGTACTCGAGGCGTGGCGACGGGCGCAGGCACAGGTGCCGGCAGCGGCCGGAGGCCCCGAGCCCGTCATCGTCGATCTGTGCTGCGGCTCCGGCGCCGTCGGGGCGGCGCTGGCCGCGCTCGCCGGCCCCGCCGAACTCCACTGCGCCGATATCGACGCCGCGGCCGTGGCGTGTGCGCGCAGGAACGCCCTCCCCTGGGGCGGCGAGGTCCATAGCGGCGATCTCTATGATCCGCTCCCGGCGGAACTTCGGGGCCGCGTCCAAGTGCTGGTGGTCAATGCCCCCTATGTTCCCTCAGCAGAGATCGAAACCATGCCGCAAGAGGCGCGCGTGCATGAGCCTCGGGCCTGTCTCGATGGCGGGACGGACGGGCTGGACGTGCAGCGCCGGGTAGCCGCCGGGGCACGGCAATGGCTGGCCCCCGGCGGCCACGTTCTGATTGAGACCAGCCGCCGGCAGGCCGCGCAGACGGCCAAGATCCTTCATCGGCACGGGCTGGCGGCCCGGGTGCTGCGCTCCGAGGAGCTGGGGGCCACCGTCGTTGCCGGCACGCCGGTCCCCACTGGCTGACAGCGGCTCCGGCGCACCTCGCTGTCCACCCGGGACAGCGAGGTTATTAGGGCAGCTTGTCCGCGTCCACGTTGGTGGCGGGGCCGGCAGGGGTGGCGCCGCCCTCGTCCGACCAGTCCTGTCCTTCCCGATCACTTCGGGCCGGGTCGGAGTCGACATCGCGGGCCACGGGCACGTGCGTAGCGGTCGTGGCTGCTCCGTGCGTGGCCGTGGAGGTGCTCACGTGTCCGGCATCGCGATGGACGGCGGAGCTGATGACGGTGCCCGCGCGGCGGGCGGCTTCGCCGAGGTGTTCGGAGACCTCAGGGGCCTTGTCCTTGACCGTTTCGGTTGCCGCGGCCACCTTGTCCTGGACTGGCTTGCTCTGCCACAGTTCTGTGCTCCGGGCTTTGAGCTTGTCATATGCGGCGCGGCCGGACCTTGATCCGAGGACATATCCTGCTGCCGCCCCGATGCCGAAAAGAAGTTTGCCTTTCATGCTGTGCTCCTGTTCCTTGTCGTACCTAAAAAGTAGACGCTTCTGAACAATGGCGGCAAGGCTGTAACTTATGCCCTCAGGCCACCGTGGCCGTCAAAATAATGGAAAAAACCGGCCCCGGGAAAATCCCAGGACCGGTTTCCGGTCAGCCCCGAGTTAGCGGACTGAGCGCTTGCTGATCATGCCGTAAACGAGCAGGACAATGATCGCACCGCCGATGGCCAGCAGCCAGGTCGACAGTGAGAAGAATTCATTGATGCCAACACCGAACAGCGCGCTGCCGATGAATCCGCCCAGGAGGGCGCCGACGACGCCGAGCAGCAGAGTGATGAAAATGCCACCGCCCTGACGTCCCGGGAGGATTGCCTTAGCGATTGCTCCGGCGATGAGACCCAGAATCAGAAATGCGAGAAAACCCATTTTTATCGTTCCTTCTTCTTCATTGAGGAGGCACCCGGAACGCCGGGTGCGCTTCATCCTTCTGCCTCAATACTAATCATGCTTAGTATCAAAGGGCCACTCGGCCCCTTGTGCGTTTTCCCCTACGGGACCCGAAACAGCCCAATGTGGTCCGGGGATTCACGGAATTCATGCCCTGTGGTGACTTTGTTCAATTGTTCGTTGCAATGCCCAGACCCAGCTGGAACTACCAGGCGTAGTCCTCGGGCGCTGTGCGGTGACCCGGGAAAATTTCGTTCAGGCGCTTGAGCGCGTCGGCGTCGAGTTTCAGTTTGTGCGCCTTGATGGCGGTCTGGAGTTGCTCAAGGGTACGCGGGCCAATAATGGGAGCGGTGACTGCCGGCTGATGGAGCAGCCACGCGAGCGCGATGTCCCCCGGTTCCTGACCCAGTTCGGCGGCGAAGTCCTCGTAGCGGCGGATCTGTTTCTGGTGCGCCTTGAGCGCCTCGAGGGCCCGACCAGCGGTGCGGCGGACGCCGTCGACCTCCTTCTTCAGTACCCCGCCAAGGAGGCCGCCGTGCAACGGCGACCATGGCAGGATCCCCAAGCCGTACTGCTGGGCGGCCGGGATGACTTCCAGCTCCACGTCCCGGGTTAGCAGGTTATAGATCGACTGTTCGCTGACCAGCCCGTTGTAGTTGCGGCGGGCGGCGGTTTCCTGGGCCCGGGCGATGTGCCAGCCGGCGAAGTTGCTGCTGCCCGTATACAGGATTTTGCCTTGCTGGACGGCGACCTCGATCGCCTGCCAGATCTCCTCCCACGGCGTGTTCCGGTCCACATGGTGGAACTGATAGAGATCGATGTAGTCAGTCTGCAGCCGTTTCAGGCTGGCATCGAGCGCCCGGCGGATGTGCAGTGCCGAGAGCTTGGACTCGTTGGGCCGGTCCGTCATGGTGCCGAACAGCTTTGTGGCGAGCACGGTGCGCTCGCGGCGCTCGCCGCCCTGGGCGAACCAGCGCCCGAGTATTTCCTCCGTCCAGCCGCGATGACTGGAGCCGCCGTACACATTTGCCGTATCGACGAAATTAATGCCGGCGGCCTGCGCAGTGTCCAGGATGGTGAAGGCCTGCGTCTCCTCGGTCTGCGGGCCGAAGTTCATCGTCCCCAGGCACAACCGCGAGACTGTCAGGCCGGAGCGGCCCAGATGCGTGTAGCGCATGTACCGCTCTCCTCCGTCCTGACCTCCTCCGTCCTGATGCGATGCGGGCTCCTCCGAAGACGGGCCGTTGCCTGACGCCGTCGGTCCGGAGTCGGGCGTCAGCGCTCCAGGCGGAACCCGAGCTTGATGGTGACCTGCCAGTCGGCGACCTGTCCGTTTTCAAGGTGGCCGCGGACTTCCTTGACTTCGAACCAGTCAAGGTTCCGGAGGGTCTTGGCGGCCTCGGCGATGCCGTTCCGGACGGCCGCATCGACGCCCTCGTTCGAGGTTCCGACAATTTCAGAAATGCTGTACGTGTGATTAGACAACTTCGCTCCTCGGATCGCCATCGATGCCCGGCTGCGGGCCGTTCCTGCAGACTAGCCGACGGAACCCGGCCGGACTAGGGGCATGGGCCCGGGGCCTGGGGCCCCCGGAGGCGGACCCGGCAGGGGCCGCTTGGCCTCCCGGGGCAACGCGTCTGCGCGCGGCCGGATCCGGCCCACCATCCAGGGCAGCATGTAGTGCGCCACCCAGGCGAGGTCACCGGCGCGGGTCTCCCGCCAGTTGCCGGGCGGCATCGGCTTGGGTTCGAGTGGCCGCAGGCGGTGTGGCACGCTGAGCGTGTCAAGGACCATGGCGGCAATGGTGTGGTGTCCCAACGGCGAAAAGTGCAGGCGGTCCGGATCCCACATCTGCGGATCGCTCAGCTGCCGCAGTGCCCACAAGTCAGCGATCACGCCGTCGTGCCGGGCGGCGATGACGCGGATATTTTCGTTGAATACGGCGATCTTCCCCCGGATGTGTCCCAGTATGGCGGTCTCGCCCCAGTCCGGCCCGGTGAACAGGACCACCGTGGCCCCGGTGGCGGAGAGCGCCGCGACGGCATCATCGAGTGCGGCGGCCAGCCGGTCCGGATCGCCGCGATGGAACAGGAGATCGTTTCCGCCGCCCGAGAGCGTGACGAGGTCCGGCTTCAGGTTCAGGGCTGGCTCCAGCTGCTGGTCGATGATTTCGCGCATCACCAGGCCGCTGATGGCAAGGTTGGCGTAACCGAAGCCGCCGCTGCCCTCGCCGAGTTCCTCGGCAATGCGGTCCGCCCACCCCCGCATGCCACCGGGGCTCAGCGGTTCCGGATCGCCGACGCCTGCCGTGAACGAATCACCTAAGGCGACGTACCGGCTCCAGGGCCGGGAACGCCAGACGCCGGAGTGCCCGCGCGCGGACCCTTGATGCGCCTGATGCAGCGGCCGCGCGGCGGGGATGTTGACGCCGGTATGGCCGGCGTCCGGCTCAAGGAACCTGGCGGCGTTCACATCACCAGCAATACGCCGATAACTTATGCCGCGGTAGGTACTTATGCCCCTAGCGAGGCGCCGTGGCGGGGGAGCGCGTCCGCGTCAGGCGGAGCCATCGGCCAGGACGAAGGTCTTCAGGTCGTCAAGGGTTTGCTGCATGTGCGCGTCCATGGCGTCGCGGGCGCGGTGCGGGTCCCGTGATGCCAGGGCATCGACGATGTTCTGGTGGTGCCCGATGGCGTGCTTCTGAATGTCCGGGACCTTGGACGTTTCCGTCCGCCGCTTTTCCAGGACCCGGTGCAAAGGCTCGAACAGGACGGCAACGAACACGTTTTCCGACGCCTGAAGGATGAGGTCGTGAAAGGCGAGGTCCGCCTCGACGAAGGCCGCCAGATCGTTGCCCTCGTGCGCCAGTCGCATCTTTTCGACCTGCGCGCCGAGAGCCTGGAGGTCGTCATCCGCCATCCTCCCGGCGGCCAGTTCGCAGGCGCCCGTCTCCAGCATCCGGCGCAGCTCAATGAGCTGAATGGCGGCCGAAGCGTCGTTCTTGCCTTCGGAGGCCGCCCGCAGCACGGCGTCCAGGGAGCCCCAGCGGTTGAGCGGGTTCACGAACGTGCCACGTCCCCGTTCCACGCTGAGAATCCGCTGGGCTTCGAGGGTCTTCATTGCCTCGCGCACGGTCATGCGGCTGACTTCATGCCGGGAGCTGAGCTCGAGTTCGCCGGGGACGCTCGTGCCGGGCGGAAACTCGCCGGCGATGATCCGGTCCAGCAGTTCGTCGGCCACTACGCCGACTAGCGATTTCCTAGCCAATTCTCCCCGTCCAGCGACCCGGCTGTGCCTGATGTTTTGCTCTCACGGCATGTTCCCTGATGGCCAAGTCTACTTGCGCGCCGTTGTGCCATATGCCACACTAACACCCAGAGAATAGATGTCAGACATCTTACATCTAGCCCCTTCTGCGACTCCCTTCAGGCCGCAGGTTTCCATCGAATGATCCCCACACAATGGAGTGCATAGTGCCCCTCGAAGCAGACGTGCTGGCCGCTTTCCCCGCGGAAGTACAGATCCCCGCCCGGCTAGTGGCAGCCAGCGTGGCGGCCTCGTCCGAGGCGTCCCCCCGCGTCCTGGTGGTGCTCGACGACGACCCCACCGGCACCCAGTCCGTGGCGAACCTGCCGGTCCTCACCCGCTGGGAAGTGGCGGACTTCGCCTGGGCGTTCGCCTACGAAGTCAACGGCCAGCGCCAGCGCGCGGTCTACGTGCTGACCAATACCCGCAGCCTTGACCCGGCAGAGGCGGCGTCCCGCAACGAGGAAATCGTCAAGAACGCCCTCACGGCCGCAGCATCCGCTGACCCCGCGCTGCGGCTCAGCTTCGTCAGCCGCAGCGATTCCACCCTCCGCGGCCACTACCCGCTCGAACCGGACGTCATTGCCGCCACCGTCACCGCCGTCAACGGCGAAACGACGGACGGCGTCGTGATCGTTCCCGCGTTCCCCGACGCCGGCCGCGTAACGATCGGCGGTGTGCACTACATGCGCGGCACCGGCGAGGACGCCGGCAAGCTCACCCCCGTCGCCGAGACGGAATTCGCCAAGGACGCCAGTTTCGGGTTCGCCAACTCCGAGATGGCCAAGTATGTCGAGGAGAAATCGAACGGCCGGTTCCCCGCGGAGTCGGTGATCGTCCTGGACCTGAACATCATCCGGGCCTCCACCGATCCGAACATCTCCGCCAAAGCCATTGCCGACGCCATCGACTCCGCCACCGACTCCACGCCGATCGTGGCGGATATTGTCACCGAAAACGACCTGCTCGCCCTGTCCCTGGGCCTGGAAGAAGCGGAACGCCGCGGCAAGAAGCTCCTCTACCGCGTCGGCCCGCCGTTCGTCCGGGCGCGGATCGGCCAGGAGATCCGTTCCGAGCTCAGCGGCGAGGAAGCCTACGCCGGCAACACCCCGTCGGAGGCCGGCGGCCTGATCGTCGTCGGCTCGCATGTGGGCGTCACAACCCGCCAGCTCAAGGTCCTCACCGAGCAGCACAGCGCGGCACGGATCGTGGAGATCGACGTCGAACAACTCCTCGGCGATAAGGCGGGGGAATACCTGGATCAAACCGTTGACGCGGTGGTCGCGGCCCTCCACGGCGGCGACGTCATCGTCCACACGAGCCGCCTGCTCATCAAGACCGACGACGCCGCGGAAAGCCTGCGGATCGCCCGTACTGTCTCCGCCGCCGTCGTCGCCGTGGTGAATCGCACGCTCAAGACTTTCCCGCCCCGCTTCGTGATCGCCAAGGGCGGCATCACGTCCTCGGACGTGGCCGCACACGGCCTGGAGATCCGGCACGCGATCGTCCGCGGGCCCATGCTGCCGGGCATCGTCAGCCTGTGGGAGCCGGTGGACGGCCCGGCCAAGGGCATCCCGTACATCGTCTTCGCCGGCAACGTGGGCGACGACCAGTCGCTCGCGGACGTCACGCGCAAGCTCAGCAACACTTTCTGAGCTTTCCCCCGCCTAATTCTGCACGCCACACCACGTCATTCGATGGAGAACACCATGACCAGCAACTACACCGTCACCGTTCTGGGCCTCGGCGCCATGGGCCTGCCTATGGCCACGCGCCTGGCAAGCCAGCTCACCGTCCACGGCTTCGACATCGCCGAGCCGCGCCTTCAGCTGGCTGAAGCGGCCGGCATCCGCACCTTCGCCTCCGCCCGGGAAGCCTCGGAAGGCGCCGACGCCCTGCTCCTGGCAGTGCGCAACGGCGAGCAGCTCAACGATGTCCTCTTCGGCGAAAACGGCGTGGCCTCCGTGCTCAAGCCGGGCGCCGTCGTGATCCTGGGCAGCACCGTGGGCACCGAAGCGATCCCGGCCACGGTCGCGCGCCTGGCTGAATACGACGTCGAGCTGGTTGATGCCCCGCTTTCCGGCGGCCCCAAGCGAGCCGGTGAAGGCGACCTGCTGATCGTGGTCGGCGCCTCGCCCGAAGCCCAGGAAAAGGCCCGCCCGGCCCTCGAACTGCTCGCCTCCACGCTGACGGTTGTGGGTGACAAGCCCGGGGACGGCCAGGCGCTCAAGACCGTCAACCAGCTGCTTTGCGGTATCCATATCGCCGCCGCCGCCGAGGCAATGGCACTGGCCGACGCCCTCGGCCTGGACCAGGCCAAGACCCTCGCCGCCCTTGAAGCCGGAGCAGCCGGCTCCTTCATGCTCTCCAACCGCGGCCCGCGCATCCTGGAGGCCTACACCGAGGACGGCGCCGAGGTCCTCAGCCGCCTGGACATCTTCGTCAAGGACATGGGGATCGTGGGCAAGGCCACCCGCGCCGCCGGCCTCGCCGCCCCTGTGGCCGCCGCAGCCGAGCAGCTCTACCTCCTCGGCCAGGCCCAGGGCCTCGCCGCCGCCGATGACTCCGCCGTCATCAAGGTCATCGCGCCCACCAAGCGCACCGCCTAGCCAGCCCACCAAACGCCCGACGACGGCGGTCCCCCCTCCGCCGTCGCCGGGTCCCTCCCGTCTTTCTTCCCGACGCCTGACTCGTCGCCAGAACGTTCCTGTCTAAGGAGACACTTCTTCATGACCTCCCTGCTCAATTCCCTGATGGTGCGCGCCGCCGACGCGCCCGTCATCAAGCCGGCCGTGGAGCTGGGAACTCCGCTGCTGCTGACCATCGCAGCTGCCGGCGTCGCCCTGCTGCTGCTGATGATCATCCGCTTCAAGATCCAGGCCTTCGTGGCCCTGCTGACCGTCAGCATCCTGGTGGCCGTGGCCGCACAGATCCCGCTCAAGGACGTCTTCACCGTGGTGGCCAACGGGGTGGGGGGAACCATGGGCAAGGTCGCCCTCCTGATCGCCCTCGGCGCCATCCTGGGCCGGATGATCGAGGTCTCCGGCGGTGTGCAGTCCCTCGCGGCGCACTTCACCGCCAAGCTCGGCGCCCGCCGGGTGGCCGTTGCCCTCACCGGCGTCGGCTTCCTCGTGGCCATCCCGGTGTTCTTCGAGGTGGGCATCATTGTGCTGGTGCCGATCGTCTACGCCTTCGCGAAGATCGCCAAAGTGCACCCGGTCAAGTTCGGGCTCCCCATGGCCGGCATCATGCTGTCCATCCACGTGGCTGTCCCGCCGCACCCGGGCATCGTGGCCGGCGCCGGGGTGTTCGGCGCCGACATCGGACTGATCACCCTCATCTCGCTGCTGATCTGCATTCCGCTCGGCTTCCTGTCCTACTGGGTTGCCAGCATCATGAACAGCCGGGAATACGAGCTGCTGCCTGCCGTCAAAGCCCAGGTGGACGAGTACGGTTCAGAATCCCTGGTGCGCGTCGGCCACGAAGGTCCAGGCGCCCACGCTATTGCCCCGCCGCGTCCGGCCCTGATCATCTTCCTCATCGCCGCCCCGATCGTGCAGATCCTGATCGGCACCCTGGGCACCCTCACCATTCCCAAGGACAACAGCTGGTACGGCCTGGCCGCCTTCATCGGCAACCCGTTCTTCGCCCTCCTGGTGGCCGTGGCACTCTCCTTCTTCCTGTTGGCCGTCCGCCGCAACTGGTCACTGAAGGAAACCGGCGAAATTTTCGAAGGCGCGCTGCCTCCCATCGCGTCCATCCTCATGGTGGTCGCGGCCGGCGGTGTGTTCGGTGAGGTCCTGCGGACCTCCGGCATCGGCGCGGCCCTGTCCCAGACGCTGGACCAGCTGGGCCTGCCGGTCATCGTTCTTGGTTTCATCATCTCCCTTGCCCTCCGCGCCGCGCAGGGCTCAGCCACCGTTGCGATCGTCACCACCACCGGCCTGCTGACCTCCGCCGTTGCCGGCGGCGGCTACTCGCCGGCGCAGATCGCCGTGATCGTGATCGCCATCGGCTTCGGTGCCCTCGGCCTGTCCCACGTGACCGACGCCGGGTTCTGGACGGTCGTGCGCTACTACGGCCTGACCGTCTCCGACGGCCTCAGGACCTGGACGGTGCTGACGACTGTTCTCGGCCTCGCCGGTTTCGCCCTGACGTTCGTTGCCTGGATCCTGGTAGGAGGCCTGAGCGCCTGATGCGTACCCAACTCGACACCCTCGTCAGTGCCGCCCTGCAGCAGGGCTCGGCCGTGCCGGCGTTTACCTGCTACGACTTCACCACCGCGCTCGCCGTGGTGGGAGCTGCGGAGGAGGCCGGCCGGGGCGCCATCCTGCTGGTCGCGCCGAAGACTGCGGCCACCCCGAACGGGCTGCGGCTGATCACCGCCCTCCGCGGACTCGCCGACGCTGCAGTCGTTCCCATCGCAGTGCAGCTGGACCACGCCGCCGACCCGCAGGTGATCGCCGACGCCGTCAGCGCCGGCGCCGACTCGGTGCTGGTCGACGGGTCCTCGCTGCCTTACGAGGACAACATCGCCCTGGTCCGGGACGTCCGGGCTTCCTTGACGGCGCAGGGGAGGCCCGACGTCGTGATCGAAGCCGAACTCGGCGGACTCGCCGGCGACGAGGACCGGGCCTTCGGGACCGACGCCGCCGGCAACGCCGCAGCCAACGAACCTGCCGGCCTCACCGACTCCGCCCAGGTGGAGGACTTCGTGGCCCGCACCGGCGCCCAGCTCCTCGCGGTTGCCGTCGGCAACGTCCACGGCAAGTACCAGGGCGAGCCCCGGATCCGCTGGGATGTCCTGCAGGACATCGCCGTGCGGACCCGGGTTCCGCTGGTCCTGCACGGCGCCTCGGGCATCCCGGCCGAGGAACTGGTCAAAGCCGCCGCCATGAACGTGGGCAAGGTCAACTTCAACACCGAGCTGCGCACCGGTGTCCTGGCCGTCCTGGCGGAACAGACCGCCGCCCACCGGGCCGACGGCGAGAACCTCCAGGGACTGCTGGGTCACTGGGATTCGTCGGCCAGGGCCTTCGCGGCATCAGCCCTGGCGACGCTCTCGCGCTGACAAGCCGGGCCGTACTGCTCTGGCCGCCGAACCGCCCCCGGGCCACAATTGAGGGCACACAGCCGGCCTTCCCAGGGGGCGCCATGGTTCCAGAGCAGCGGTCAGCCGGCGTTCCGGCCCCGACGCCGGAGCGCGATCCGGTGATCGACCTTGCCCGGTTCTTCTGCCTGGCGTTGGTGGTGGTCGCACACACCATGATGATCAGTCCCCAGCTGCACCCTGACGGCACCGTAACCTCGGAAAATACGCTGGGCAATCAGCGCTGGTTTGAACCTGTGGTGTGGGTCCTCCAGATCATGCCGCTGTTCTTCGTGGCCGGCGGGATCACCGGGCTGCAGTCCTGGCGGCGGCTCCGCGCCAGAGGCGGAACCGCCTTCGATTTCATGCAGGCCCGGCTGCTGCGCCTGATCCGTCCCGCGGCCGTCCTGCTGGCCGTCATGTTCGCGGGCCTGTCTGCGGCTCTCCTCGCCGGGGTTGACCCGCAGGTAATCGAGCTGCTCACCAGCGGAGCCGGGATGCCTCTGTGGTTCCTCGCCGCGTACCTCGCCGCGCAGCTCAACCTTCCGTGGCTGGCGGCCCTGCATGACCGTGCGCCATGGCTGGCCTTTGCCGGACTGACCTCCCTGGTGGTGAGCGTCGACTGCCTGCGGGGAATGCTGCCGACGCTGGCCTACCTGAACATGGTGTTTCTGTGGTGCGCCGTGCAGCAGCTCGGATTCATCGTGGCTGACCGGCCGCAGCTGCAGCCGGGCCCGTCGGCGCGTTTTGGCATCATCGTCGCCAGCAATGTGCTGCTGGGACTGCTCGTGCTGCTCAGGCTCTACTCCGGAAACATGCTGGTCAACCTCAACCCGCCCAACGTGACGCTGCTGCTCCTGGGCATCTCGCAGGCCGCCGCCCTTCAGCTTTTCCGGCCGGTGCTGACCCGGGCCGCGTCCCTGGCCTGGGTGCGCCGGATGGTGGGCGTGGCCGGACGGCGTTCCATCACCGTCTACTTGTGGCACCTTCCCCTACTGGCGGCGATGTCCGGGATCCTGCTGCTGGTTGGCCTTCCGCAGCCGGCGGGAGGCAGCGCGGCCTGGTGGTGGGGGCGGCCGCTGGTGCTGATCGGCGTCGTCGCACTGATGCTGCCGGTACTGGCGCTGTTTGGCAGGCTCGAGGAGCGGCCGACGGCGGCCGGCGCGTCGCAGAGCCGGCCGGCGGCGGCGGTGCTGCTGGCCGCCGTCGCCGTTTTTGTCCCGGCAATCGATGCTGCGCTCCACGGGTTGACGCTCGGGCTCCTCGGCGGAGGCGCCGCCTGCTTTACTCTTGCCGTCGTGCTCCTGGGCCGGATTCCGGCCCGGCTGATCACTTCACCTGACCGGCCGGGCGGATCAGAACCGCCATTGCCACGCCCGCCATTAAGTGCCAATGTCGAACCATGACGGAGAATTCGGCAACCACGGAAGACACCTTCAGCCCGGACGTCGCCACCAAGCGGAACGACGAGTTGCACCGCTACGAACTTCATGTCGGCGGCAAGCTCGCCGTCCAGGTGCGCTTCATCGACAGGCCGGGCCATATCGACTTCATCCACACGGACACTGCTGAGCAGTTCCAGGGCCGGGGGCTGGCCAAGGTGCTGGCCCACTTCGCACTCGATGACGTGGTTGCCGCCGGCAAGCGGATCATCCCGAATTGCCCCTTCATGTACCGCTACCTGCGCAAACATGAGACGTACCACCAGTATGTGGACTGGCCGGAACAGGTACCCGAGGGAGCCTGACCGCCCGGACCGGAAACTGGCAGCCACCGGGTGCCGGTGGCTTGTGGGCCGGAGAACAACCTCGTAAAGTTTGAGCAGAGTTATGCAGTTGGCTCTTGGATAGGTCACTTTGGAGAACCCCAATGAACCATAAACTGCGTGTTTTTGTCCGCGTTGACGTGGACCCCGCACGTGTTGCCCTTGAAATTACCGGCTGCGTGACCATGTCGGATTCAGCCGCCCTCATGCATATCGTGCGCCGCGCCTGCCGCCTCGAGGCGGGGGCTGAGGTGCTTATCGACCTCCACGGAACCACCCATCTGGACCCGGAGGTGCTCTCTGACCTTCGTCGGTTCGCCGATGCCGGGCAGTTGCCGCTGCTGTCCGACCCGGACGCCGGGGACCCGGGAGCGCCCGGGCAGTGCCGCATCACGCTCGCCGAGCCGGCCAAGCTCCCGATCTGCCTCCTGCATGTCGGTGCCGACGCCGAAGTCCTCGGCGGACTCGATGCCGGGGCCCGGCCGTTGCCTGTCCTGGTGGCCGCCGGCGATGGGGAGGACAACGGAGCCGCGGGACTGCTCGACGTCGGACTCGACTCCGGGACGGAGGCCGGGATGGGGGCGGCTAACAGTCCGCTGGCGGCGGAAGCCGGCGGCGCCAATGACTTCGATGAGCTCAACGGGCTGACACTTTCGGAGTACTTCGAGGACACGCTGGATCCGGCCGCAATGGTCCGTGCCCTGTCCGACACCGCGCTGTGCCGGCTTGCCGATGCCCTGTACCGCCACCTCGATACCGCCAGCCCCATGTTCGGGGCGCACACCTGGTACGAGCTCGCGGCCGAGGAGATCCAGAACCGCCACCTGGCGGACCTGGACGGCCCGGCGGGGGACGAAGTGGAGCAGGACACGGCCTTGGCCTGAGCCGCGGCGCGGTTAGGCTGTCGCTATGAACCCACACACAGCCTCAACGCCGGGCACCACCGCCCTCGTTACCGGCGCCACGGCAGGCCTCGGCGCCGAGTTCGCCCGTCAACTCGCCGAACAGGGCCATAGCGTGGTGCTCGTGGCCCGCGACGCCGAACGCCTCGCGGCCACGGCGGCGGAACTGGAGAACCGGTACGGGGCCGCGGCCGAAACCATCGCCGCGGACCTGACCGACGACGCCGGGATTGCCGCCGTCGTCGCGCGGTTGAGCGATCCCGCACGACCGGTGGAGATCCTGGTCAATAACGCCGGCATCGGGATGCTGCTGCCCTTCGAGGAGAACAGCGTGGCCGAGGAGAAAAAGCACCTCAAGCTCCATGTGGAAACCGCCATGGAGCTCACCCACGCCGCCCTGCAAGGCATGCTCGCGCGCCGGTCCGGCCGGATCATCAACGTCGCCAGCGTCGCGGCCTTCCTGCCCCGCGGAACGTATTCGGCGGCGAAGGCCTGGCTGCTGAGTTTCTCCCGCTGGGCCAACATGGCCTATACCGGGCGCGGGGTGAAGGTCACCGCCGTGTGCCCCGGTTTCACGCACACCGAATTCCACGACCGAATGGGGATGGACAAGACGGTGACGCCGCGGTGGATGTGGCTTGAAGCCCGGCAGGTAGTCAGCGAGGCGCTGGCGGACAACGCCAAGGGCAAGGCGGTCTCGATCCCCAGCCGGCGGTACAAAATCCTGACGTCGGTTGCGCGCGTGCTCCCTTCGCGGCTTGTCGCCGGGCCGCCGCGGCGGCCCAAGTAGGCACGAGCGCCGTGTCCTTCTAATGCCTTTGGGACGTCGGGTACATCAGGGGATAACCGGGCTCCGGCGCCGGATCAGCAGCACCACAAGGATTCCGACGGCGGCGCCCACCAGCGTTTCGACGGCCCGCTCTGTCACCAGGACGCGGGGATCGGCCGGCGCCCCGAGCTGTCCGATCAGCAGGATCACGGGCGTGAAGGAGACCATGGCGAGGCCGTAGTGCCGTGCCATGAACAATTCCGTGCTGAACTGCAGGACGATCACCAGGCAGGCCAGAACGGCGGCCTCATGGCCCGGGAATGCCGCCAGCGGCGACCCCGGCCACGGAAAGAGAACGGCCGCAACCAGCACGAGTCCCAGCAGTGTCCCGACAATCCGGTGGACGCCGCGGTACACGCTGCTGGGCAGGTCCGCCCCGGCAAGCGGCACCGCCGCGGCGGCCATGGCCCAATGCGCATGGCCGCTGCCGCTGAGGACCCCCAGGGACCCGGCCACCCCGACCGCGGTCACATATCGGGCAGCATGGAGCCACGCCGCCCGGCGGCTGGGCCCGCGCAGCACCGGAACGTCCCGCCGCCACCCGCGCCGCCAGGTGCGGCCGAGAAACCATCCGCCGAAGCCCACCAGGACGGAGAACGCGGCCGATCCGGCCGCGATAAGGACCGCGGCATGCCACGGGACGGCTGCTGGTACAGACGCGCACGCTCCCAGGGCCAGGATCCCGAAGAAGGGACCGGCGGGTTTCAGGGCCGTCCGGTCGGTGAACAGCGAGCCCGCTCCCGCAAACACGGCCTCCGTGATCACCAGTACCCACGAATGAATGTGATGGACCGAGAGGAAGACTCCGGCTCCCACACCCGTGACCAGGATGACGGCAGCCTGGCCTTGATGCCGGAGCCGCAGCTGATGGGGCTCGGTCCGGCCGTACATGCCGGTCAGCGCCCCGAAAACGGCATAGCCGATCAGATCCGGACGCCCGGCTGCCAGCAGCGCCAGGGTCGGCGCGGCAACGCCGATCGCCACCCGCCACGCCGACACGTGATCCTTGTTGGCCGGGCCCAGGCTGTGCAGCGAACGGAGATGGCGCGCCAGGGACATTCTGACTTCCTTTCCGCTTTCCCGGGACTGGCCGGGGCTGATAGTGGTGCGGACACGCCTGAGGCCTGCTCCGTAAGCTTTCCCAACGGGTAAGCATACGGAACAGGCCTCAAAGAGCGGGACTGCTACGGAGCCTGGGCTGCCGCTGCCGGGCCGGCAGGCTCAGCCGTGACGGTCAGGCTCAGGCCGGGGCCGGTACCTTCTCGGGCTCGCGTCCTTCGGCGGAGTCGGCGGCCGGTGAAACCATCGGCATGTCCATGTGCTCGAGGTCGATCAGCGGGTTCTCATCCTGCGTTGCGACCAGTTCACGGGCCTCGGCCTGGGTGTCCACGCTGGGCATGGAGCCCGGCAGCGGCATCTGGGCGGATTCCTTCAGGAAGTAGATTGCTACTGCACCGATCGCCGAGGTGGCCATCAGGTAGTAGGCCGGCATCATGTCATTGCCGGTCGCGGTGATGAGGGCGGCAACGATGAACGGCGTGGTGCCGCCGAAGATGGCCACGGAGAAGTTGTAGGCGATGCCCATGGCGCCGTAACGGCTGGCCGTCGGGAACTGGGCAGGCAGGGCCGAGGCGAGGTTGGCCACGTAGAACGTCACCGGGAAGGCGATCAGGGCAAGGCCGGCGAACGTGGACCAGATTTCTCCGATGTCGATCAGCAGGAACGCCGGGGCGGCCAGGACCACGGTGCTGATGGCACCGATCCACAGCACGGGGCGGCGGCCGATCCGGTCGGAAAGCTTGCCGGTCAGCGGGATGCAGAGGCTCATGATGACCAGTACGGGGATGGTCAGCAGCGTGCCATGCAGCTCGTCGTAGCCCTTGGACTCCGTGAGGTACGTCGGCATATAGGAAGTCAGTGCGTAGCCGGCGGTGTTTGCTGCCGCTACAAGAATCATCGCAACGATGATGGAGCGCCAGTAGGCCTTCACGATGCCCACCGGGCCCTTGGACGCAGCGGCATCGGAGGCGGTTGCGTCCTTGGCGAGGTTCTCCTGGGCATCCAGGGTGGCCTGGAACTGCGGCGACTCCTCGATCTTGCTCCGGAAGTAAACGGCGATCAGGCCGAGCGGGCCGGCAACGAGGAACGGGATGCGCCAGCCCCACTGCTCCATGTTGTCCTGGCCGAGGGTCAGCTGCAG
>JBKPJW010000030.1:0-4849 GCA_046730875.1 Actinomycetota bacterium
GCTGCTTGTCCTTGATGGTCTCCGGAACATCCCCGCGGACGATCGCCTGGGCCAGGCCCTCGACGACGGCGGTCTTGCCGACGCCGGGCTCGCCGATCAGCACAGGGTTGTTCTTGGTCCGGCGGGAAAGGACCTGCATGAGCCGTTCCATTTCCTGCTCGCGGCCGATCATGGGATCCAGCTCGTTCCGGTCTGCAGCTCCCGTCAGGTTCAAGCCGAACTGGTCCAGGATGGGAACAGCGGCTGCCGTCCACTGTCGGCGGTGTGAATCAGTCGTACCTTCCTCGCGCACAGCCATGTCCTCGATCAGCCGGATGACCTGGCGGCGGAGCCGGGAGGGCTCCGCGCCCAGTCTCTCCAGCACTTGCCCTGCCGTGGCCCTGCCCTGACGAAGAAGCCCAAGCAGGAGGTGTCCAGTTCCGGTGCGGTTGCTGTTGAGCCCGGTCGCCTCCTCAGCGGCCAGGTGCAGTACATTCCTGGCACGGGGCGAGAATGGGAGGTGGGCGGGCGGATCCTGCCGGCCGCGGCCGGTTAATTCCTCCACTTCCGCCCGTGCCCTGTCCAGGGAAATACCCATGCAGTCAAGTGCCCGGGCAGCCACGCCCTCGCCCTCGCGGACCAGGCCCAGAAGCAGATGCTCAGTTCCGAGATAGTCATGGTTCAGCCGGCAGGCCTCTTCCTGGGCGAGCATCATCACCCGCCGGGCAGCTTCGGTAAACCGCTCAAACATCTCCCACTCTCCCGGGATGTCTATTTCTTTGGGTGCTAGGACGGCGGGGGCCGTTGGGGAGCTGGGCCTGCAGGCTGCTCCCCGGGGTTTAGTCTTTGGAAAATGCCATCCCGAGTCTCCGACGGTGGGCTTCCTGTCAGCGACGGCAGGGCCGCGCCGGAGCGCTTTTAACAGCATCACCCGTCAGGGAGCATCCGGAAGAGGCATTGGGCCCCTGGCGGTAATCCAGCGGGTCAACAGTCTTGCCGGGAAGCATGGCCTTTGGCCCCCCTCTTCCCTGCCGGCGCGCGAGAGGACCGGGATGACGCTCTGCAGGGCATGTGAGGGATACGTCTTCGGGGGAGGGGAGGGGGAGGGGGAGGGGGAGGGGTAGGAAGGCTAGATGGAGGGACCGTTTCCGATGAACGTCCCGGGCGGCATCCGGGCGCCGAAAACAGGGCCGGCGCCCGGTCTCTTGGCGTGCCGATCTTCTTCGGTGATCCGTTGTTTAAGGCGTTGCAGGACCCAGGGGATCAGATGTTCGCGGGCCCAGACGAGGTCATCGGTCCTGGCCTCGCGCCACCGGCGCTCGGGGAGGTCCTTGGGTGTCATGGGCCGCAGAGTGTGGGGGACGTTGAGGGTGTCCAGCACCATCATGGCGATGGTGTGCTGCCCCAGCGGGGAGAAATGCAGCCGGTCAGGGTCCCACATCAGCGGGTGCGTGAGCTGACGCAATGCCCAAAGGTCAGCGATCACGGCATCATGGCGCGCGGCTATGATGTGCAGGTTCTCGTTGAAGATGGCTACCCTCCCGCGGACCTGCCCCAGTACCGGTGTGGCACCCCAGTCCGGGCCGGCGAACAACACCACCGTTGCCCCGGTGGCGGCCAACAGTTTCACGCCTGCATCGAGGCGGACAGCGAGTTTGTCCGGATCGCTTCGGCGGAAGATCAGGTCATTGCCGCCAGCGTTGAGCGTGATCAGATCCGGTTGAAGCGCCAGCGCAGGACCCACTTGCTCATCCAGGATCTGCCGAAGCAGCAGCCCGCGGACTGCCAGGTTCGCGTATGCGAAATCCTCATGCCCGAGATTCAGCTCTTCGGCGACCCGGTCCGCCCAGCCCCGCAAGCCCCCCGGGCTCCGCGGTTCCGAATCTCCCACACCTTCAGTGAACGAATCGCCCAAGGCCACGTAGCGGCTCCACGGGTGCAGGCGGGCCCCGTAATCAACGGAGCCGCCCTGCGCCGGACCGTCGGTGCTGGGAGCGTTCATTCCCTCATGCTGCCCCCGCGCCACCGCGGGCGCTACGGCCGCACGGCCCTTGTCCAGAACAGCCCCCTTGCCATCATCATAGGAAACTGACGAACGTCAGGGGCAGACATGTCGAGGTTGACGGTCGCCTGTTTGTCCCGACCGTAAGCTGAAGCATGGACTTCGTGGACATTGTGCTGACGGTCACGGGTGCGGGCCTTTTTCTGCTGATGGCCGTAGATGTCTTTCAGACGCTTCTCTATCCTCACGGCACGGGGCCTGTGTGCAGGATGATCATGCGTGCACTGTGGTTCCTGTCCCGTCGATTCGCGGGCCGCGCCTCCACCGTCGCCGCGCCGGCCGCTATGGCGGCCGTCATCGGCGCTTGGGTGTCGTTAGCGGTCATGGGCTGGGCCCTGATGTACCTTCCGCATCTACCGGGCGGCTTCGTTTATGCGGAGGGCGTCCCGCAGGGAGGGGACCTCTCCGAGGCCGTGTACATCTCGATGGTCAGCCTCTCTACGGTCGGCTACGGTGAGATAGTTGCGGGGACGCCTTTGCTTCGGTTCGTCGTCGCCGCGGAAGCCGTCACGGGTTTCGGGTTGCTCACGGCCACCGTCGCCTGGATCCTGCAGACGTACCCCGCCCTTAGCCGGCGGCGCGCTCTTGCCCACGAGCTGAACCTGTTCAGGCAGGCGGCCGGCACGCAGGGCCTGTCGGCGCTTGAACCTGGACATGCTGCCGCTTTGGTTGACTCATTCGCCAGAAGTGTAGCCACGGTCAGCATTGACCTGCTGGCATTCAACGAAACGTACTACTTCCACGAGGCACAACAGAGAGAATCGCTGCCAGCCACCGTCGCCTATGCGGAACAACTGGCCTCCGAAGCCGAGGCAAGCACGCACTCCGACCTGCAATTCGCCGGAGGGATGCTGCACGCAGCCCTGGATGATTTGGCCGGGGTCCTGCGCGGAACATTCGGCCACACGGGCCAAACCTCCTCAGCAGTGTTCCAAAGCTACGAAACGCACCACAGGCACCGTCGGAAGCGGGGCGGCACAGCGGTCTAGGGTTGTTCCTGACCTTGCCCCGAGCCCGGGCGTCCATTGAGCCGGGCGTGGTGTGCTCTTTGGCGGGGCGGGGCCTGCGCCATCTGCTGGAGTCCGATGGTCTGAGCATCGCCGGCGACACGGGGGCGGCGCGCGGAAGACCCAGCCAGCGGCTCGTACCGGTTCAGCCCATTCCCGGATCTGATCGGAGGTCGCGGCAGCACTGCCGGCTGCATGAGCGAGCCCAACGCCGTGCCATCTTCACAGACGAACTGCGAGGCTAGCCGCAGGTCTCCCGGAGGAGCTTGGGTGTTAGCATTTGGTCGCCGTCTGGAGGTCGCTGATCGCGGCCTGGACGTTGGCGGCGTCGTCCCGCAGGGAGGCGGCCGCCTGGGTCAGCGTGGCATCGTCCGGGACGGCTCTGACGGCTGCGTCGAATTTGTTTTCGGCTGTTTTAACGGCGTCCAGCTCGTCTTTGGCTACGTCCTGGCTCTCCTTGACCAGGTCGTCGTAGGTCTTGGCGACCTGCTCTCGTGCCGATTTGATCTGTTCTATCGTGGCACCGGGTTTGAGTGTCTGTTTGAAATTCGTCAGGGATCCGGCGAAGGCACTGGCTGCAGCGCAGGCCTGCGATACGTTCTTCTCGGCTCTCGCGCTGCTGACGGCCGTGCCGGGGCTGGACGTGCCGCAGCCCGTGAGCAGTGCAATGGCTGCCCCGGCTGCGATCGATCCCGCAAGGATCGGGTGTGGTTTGGACATCGGAGGCTCTTTTCCGAACGGGGTACGGCAGGCAGCCCTGCCCACTGGTCATACACCGATTGTGTGTCCTTACTTGAGCGCTGACCTCATCCGGGGAAGGTGATCCGGGCGTGACAACATCCGGGTTCCGCCACGGGACCCCTTTTAAGGCGTAGCCAACTTACATCCGCCACATACTCAGAGCGGGAGGGCGGGGAATTTCTTCCATTCGCGGTGGAAGCGGTTCTCTGCCTCGAGTGCGGCGGTTTGTTCCAGCGCATGCAGCCGCCCGTAGCTGAACCCATTCTCGCCCAGGGTGAAGGCCTCGGCGCCGAGCCTGCGCAGAAGCTGACGGGTCACGACGCTCTCCTGATGGTCGCCGAGGACTTTATGGACGATGTGGGCGGCGTCGGCAAGGCGGGGGCGGCCTGCTTGGGGTTGACGGGGGCGGCGGCTTCGGCGGCGTACCGCAGCCGTTTCCCGTCTTTCCGGGCCTCGTGCAGGGTCGGATGGTCGCCCGTGCCGGCGGGATGCCGCTTGGCTTCCCGGGCCCGCACTGGCGATAGCCACCGCGGTGTATGTGGGGGTTTCGCTGGGAGTTTTTGGGACCTTGACCGCGGACCAGATTGTCGAATACGGCACTACCGCGCTGGCCGAGGCCGCCAAGCCCATGCGGGGCCAACTTGGCTACGTGCTTATGGTGATCACCGCGCCCTGTTCTCCACTGCAGTGCCGTGAACGCCAGCCTTTACCCATTTGTGGGGATGACCCGGCACCTCGCGTCGGTGGGGCAATTTCCACCGGTGTTCGGCCGCTCTCTGGGCAGACGCCAAGTGCCCGTCGGGCTGCTGGTGGCGGCCGGCCTCGCCGCAGTGATGGTGGTGACATTCAACCTGAACAGCATCGCGTCGCTCGGCAGCGCGGTGGCCCTGCTCATCTTCTCCGCTGTCACCCTGGCCCACTTCAAGGTGTACCGGGAGACGGGGGCCAAGCTCTTGGTGCTCATCATCGCCCTGATTGCGACCCTGGGAATCTTCATCGTGTTCTGCACAACCACGCTCGTCAACGAACCCGCCACCACCACCGCCTTTGTGGCCATCCT
>JBKPJW010000031.1:0-3399 GCA_046730875.1 Actinomycetota bacterium
CCGACGGCAATGCCGGCCACCAGCGCCCCGAAGGTCAGCATGGTGGACACGAACCGGCCCGCGGCCGTGACCGGGAAGCCGTTGATCGCGTCCTGCACCGCGGACACCAGACGTCCCGTCGGCAGGAGCAGCAGGATCCCGCCGACCACTACGATCTCGGGGGCAATCTGTATTCCCAGCGGGCTGCCGAAACGCCACAACAGCAGGGCGATGATGGTGACCAGGAACGAACACGCCGCGGTGATGAAGAAGTCCGGCGTACGCCAGCGCCCCAGCCGGCGGGCCAGCAGGCTGACCAGCAGGTTGGAGAGGAAGGCGACGAGCGAGGCGCCCGGTCCGCCGCCCAGGACCCCGACAAAAGCTGCCGCGAACACGGCGAAAGCCCCGGTGACCATCCACCGCGGGAACGGCTTGGCGCTGCGGGTGATCTCGTCGAGCCGCCGTGCGGCTTCCTCGCGGCCCACGCCGCCCGCCACGATATCCGTGACCAGCTGGTGCACCAGCGAGAGGCCCGCGTAGTTGTTGGTCCAGGACCGCACGACGCGCAGCAGGGTGATGGGCGTCTGGTCCCGCGGGGCATAGTTGATGGCCACCGACTGGTTGGTGATGTCCACTTCGATGTTCTTGAGCCCGAGCGCATGCGTGATCGCGATGATGCTGGTCTCAACTTCGAGGGCGCCGGCCCCGTACCGGAACATGGATTCGGCCAGCTTCAGAGCGAAGTCGATGGTCTTGCGGGCTGCCGCGTCGACGCCGCCGACCTGGATCATCGGGTTGGCGTAGGGGCTGCCGGCAAGCCGGTCCACGATGCTCATCGGCGCGGTCGGCGGGTTCTCGCCCTGGACCAGGCGGCGCAGCATCCGCTTGGCGGCGGCGTTCTGGCGCACCTGCATGGCCGACATCGGCTGGGTCCGTGGCAGGCCGTCGGCGGGTGGCCTGCGGTGGCCGTGCGGTCCGTTGTTCATGCTGGCCTCCTCTCTGTCCTTGGCTGTCCGTGGCGTTTGGTTAGTAGAACTGCTGGCCCGTGCGCCGGGTGTAGAGCTGGCGTGCCACGCGCTCCCCCGCCGTCATCCAGGCTTTGTACTTCAGCGGACTCAGGACCTGGTCATAGCAGCCGACGAAGTCGGTCACGGTCTTGCTGAAGCTGGTCTTGAAGAGGCCCAGCCCGTGGAACGGGTTCGACGTGTCCTTCAGCTTGTCGCTCGGCGGCGTGCCGCAGAAGTCGTATTCGGTGCAGCCGAGTTCCTTGAGCTGGTTGATCGCAGTCCACTGCACGAGGTGCGAGTCGCCGTACTGGCCGCGCTTTTGCAGTGACCCGCCGTCCTTGTACGTGCCCTTGCGGCCGTAGTTGATCACGAACGCGCCAACCGAGGGCACGCCGTTTTCATACACGAACAGCAGCCTGCCCTGGTCACGGGCCAGGAAGTTGGACCAGAACTGCTGGTAGTACTCGTACTCGCGCACCCGGACCTGGGATTTGGCCTCCACTGTGTCGGTCATGAGGGCATACATGGCCCGGAAGTTCTCTTCCGTGGGTTTGACGTTGTGGACCTCCACTCCCTCACGGATAGCGCGACGCACGGCGTTGCGGCCCCGGGAGTGGAGATTGCGCAGCAGCTGGTTTTCCTCGGGCGAAATATCAAGGAGCGCGGTGGAGTCGTTGGGCTGCAGGTTGTGGGTCTTTACTAGTCCCGCGCCTTCCAGGACCCGTACGGCGTCGTCGGACAGGACGATATCGGGCTCGATCTTGATCGCGAAGACGCCCAGTTTGGCTCGTTTGACCAGGTCGGCGTTCGCGGCAGTGATCCCGGGGAGGTCGTCGACCGACGCCACGTCGGGTCCCTTGATCAGGTACCACAGCTTGCCCAGGAGCGGAAAGGACTTCTCCAGGACGAGGTTGTAGCTGGTGTAGTCGGCCGTTTCGTACACGAGGTGCAGGGGCTTCCAGCCAAAGTGCTGCTTGACCTCGGCGAAGGCTTCCGATTGCAGGAGATTGCCGCCATTGGGGTTCGCAATGACGTGGGCATCCCAGTTGGCAACCTCTTCGGCAGAGGCAAAGCGGGCAGTGAATTCACGCAAGGGTGCGGCATCCAATCATTGCGGTACGAACTACGGCGGCATGCAGACATGCAGCCCCAAGTCTATCGGTCCGCACCCTGCCGCCGGTCCGGCCCGGACAGTTACGCTGGTCTCATGCAGGCTCAGCAACAACCCGTGGAAGGCCGCCCCGGAACCCGCCGCGGCCGCTCAGGAACTGCAGGCAGCGGCGCCCAGGTGATCGCCCTGCTTCTTTTCCTTGGCGCGTCCGCCCTCGTGGCGGCCCTCGGCAGCCTCGCCACGGCAGCGCACGTCAACGGCTGGTACGCCACTGCGGACACCGCGCCGTGGTCCCCGCCCAACTGGGTCTTCGGGGCGGTCTGGACGGTGCTGTACGCTGCTATGGCGGTCGCCGCGTGGCTGGTGTGGCGCAGCCACGCCGACGGCTCCAGGGCGGCGCTGACAGCCTACGCCGTCCAGCTGGCGCTGAATCTGCTCTGGACGCCGGTCTTCTTCGCCCTGTACCCCGTGCTCGGGACGCCGGCGCTGTGGATCGCGTTCGGCATCATCGTGGCGCTGGCCGTCGCCGTGGCCGTGACGGTGTTGCTCTTCGGGCCCATCAGCCGGGCGGCAGGGCTGCTGATGCTGCCCTACCTGTCCTGGGTGGTGTTCGCGTCCTCCCTGAACCTTTGGGCCGCGCTGCATAATTAGCGCCAACCGGCTCCAATCAGCGCCCTAGCATTCGACCACGTTGACGGCGAGTCCGCCCATCGCGGTTTCCTTGTATTTGGAGCTCATGTCCTTGCCGGTCTCGCGCATGGTCACGATGACCTCGTCCAGGGAGACCCGGTGGGTGCCGTCGCCCCAGAGCGCCATCTTGGCGGCGTTGATCGCCTTGGCCGCGGCGATCGCGTTGCGTTCGATGCACGGGATCTGGACCAGCCCGCCGATCGGGTCGCAGGTCAGGCCCAGGTTGTGCTCCATCGCGATTTCCGCGGCGTTCTCCACCTGCGCCGGGGTGCCGCCCATGACTTCGGCCAGGCCCGCGGCGGCCATCGAGGACGCCGAGCCCACCTCGCCCTGGCAGCCCACCTCGGCCCCGGAAATCGAGGCCTGTTCCTTGTACAGCACCCCGACGGCGGCCGCGGTCAGCAGGAACCTGATCACCACCTCGTCCCGGTCGGCCCGGGTCGCCTGGTCCATGCCCGGGGCGAAGTGCAGCGCGTAGTAGAGCACGGCCGGGATGATGCCGGCGGCACCGTTCGTGGGGGCGGTGACCACGCGGCCGCCGGAGGCGTTCTCCTCGTTCACGGCCAGCGCGATCAGGTTCACCCATTCCTGCCAGTACATCGGGTCCCGGAA
>JBKPJW010000032.1:0-5027 GCA_046730875.1 Actinomycetota bacterium
GAGCGTGCCGGCCCTGATGCTCTGGGGCCCGCGGGATCCGATCTTTTCCGACCGGTATCTCAAGGACCTCATCGACCGGCTGCCGCAGGCACAAGTGCACCGCTTCGAGGGTGCCGGCCACCTGGTCGCGGAGGACCGGGACATCGCCGCTCCCGTCTTTGACTGGCTTGCCGATAACGCCCGAAACAGCGGAGCCGGCCTCCGGCGGACGGACGCCCCCGCCGACGCCCCGACGCCGGACGGTGCCGGGCCACTGGAGCCCGGCACCGAGGCCCCGCCCCTGTGGGCGCCGCTCACCGCGCTGGCGGCAGGACCCGCCGGCGGGGATACCGCCGTCGCGGAAATGGCCGGGGACGCCGCCGTCGCCCGCTCGCTCAGCTGGCAGGAGCTGGAACGAAACATTGCCGCCCTCGCGGCGGGTCTGCAGGAAGCCGGTGTAGGGCACGGCAGCCGGGTGAGCCTGATGGTTCCGCCGGGCGTGGACCTGACAGTGGTCCTCTTTGCCTGCCTGCGGCTCGGCGCGGTGGTCATCGTGGCCGACGCCGGCCTGGGCACCCGCGGCCTGAGCCGGGCCGTGAAAGGCGCCACCCCGGATTTCCTCATCGGAATCGACAGGGCGCTGGCGGCCGCCTCGGTACTCGGCTGGTCGGGAGTGCGCATCAGTGTGCGGGACCTCCCGGCCGCCCGCCGCCGCCTCCTCGGCGTTGAAACCTCCCTCGCCGCCCTCGCCCGCCGCGGAGCCGGCTCCAGACAGGACCCGCACAAGGTTCAGGACCCGCACAAGGCTCCCGACCCGGACGCCCCCGCCGCCGTGCTCTTCACCTCCGGCTCCACCGGTCCCGCCAAGGGGGTGCTCTACACGCACCGGCAGCTGGCCGCGATGCGGGATACCGTGGCCTCGACGCTGGGGATCCGCCCGGGCGCACGCCTGGTGGCGGGCTTCGCACCGTTCGCCCTGCTGGGACCGGCGCTAGGAGCGGTCTCGGTGACGCCCGCCATGGACGTCACGGTGCCCCGCACCCTGACGGCCAGCGCGCTGGCGGCCGCCGCCGCGGCCGTCGACGCCACGGTGATCTTCGCCTCGCCCGCCGCGCTCCGCAACGTCCTCGCGACCCGGGGCGGCCTGAGCCGGGCCGGGCACGAGGCCCTGGGGCGCGTGGAGCTGCTGCTCTCCGCCGGCGCACCCGTCCCCGAACCCCTCCTCGCCCAGGTGCAGCGGCTGCTGCCCCGGGCGTCGCTGCACACCCCGTACGGGATGACCGAGGCGCTGCCCGTTACGGACATCAGCCTCGAACAGATCCGCGCCGCCGAGGCCGATGCCGCCGCCGGAACCGTGCCGGGAGCCGGCAACGGCGTGTGCGTGGGCCTGCCGGTGCACGGCGCCCGCGCGGCCGTCATCCCGCTCGCCGCGGACGGCACCGCGCCCGGGAACACCCCCGTCACGGAGGCGGGAGTGACCGGTGAGATCCTCGTCAGCGCCCCGCATGTGAAGGAAGCCTACGACAGGCTGTGGCTGACCCAGCGCGAGAGCGTCCGCACGCCCGGATGGCACCGCACCGGCGACGTCGGGCACTTCGATGCCGCCGGCCGGCTCTGGGTGGAAGGACGCCTCGCGCACGTGGTGACGGCGCCGGGCTCTGTGGTGACGCCCGTGGGTGCCGAGCAGGCCATTGAACGCCTGGACGACGTCGGGCTGGCCGCCGTCGTCGGGATCGGTCCGTCCGGGACGCAGGCCGTCGTCGCCGTCGTCGAGACTGTGCCCCCGGCCCGCCGGGCCGGCCCTGCCGCTCCGCAGCTCGCCGCGCGGGTACGGGACGCTGCCCGTCGGGCAGGCGTCAGCGTCTCCGCCGTCCTCGCCGTCCCCTCCCAGCCGACCGACATCCGCCACAACGCCAAGATCGACAGGACCCGCCTGTCCCGGTGGGCGTCGGCGGTCCTGGCCGGCGGCCGCCCGGGGACGCCGTGAACGTCCTCGTCACCGGCGCGAGCGGCCTGCTCGGCCGGGAAGTGGCCCGGCTGCTGGTGGGCCAGGGCCACGCCGTCACCACCTTCCAGCGCCGTCCCGCGGACGTCACCGGCGCCGCGGACCTCGCCGGGTCTATCACGGACGACGACGCCGTAGGTCGCGCCGTCGCCGGCGCCGAGGGCGTCATCCATCTGGCCGCGAAGGTCTCCTTCACCGGCCGCGCCGCGGAATTCGACGAGGTGAATGTCGAAGGCACGCGCCGCCTGCTCCGTGCGGCCCGCGAGGCCGGCGTGCGGGACCTGGTGTTTGTATCCTCCCCGTCGGTGGCCAACTCCGGGGCCGCCATCGCCGGACTGGGCGCCGAGCCGGCGGATCCGGCCCGCGCGCACGGGGACTACTCCCGCACCAAGGCCGAGGCCGAGCTGCTGGCGCTGGCCGCGGACGTGCCGGGATTCCGGGTCGCGGCGGTGCGCCCGCATATCGTCTGGGGTCCGGGCGACACCCAGCTGGTGGAACGGGTGCTGGAACGTTCCCGCCGCGGCCGCCTGCCGCTGCTCGACGCCGGGGCGGCCCTGATCGACACCACCTATGTGGACAACGCCGCCTCGGCCATCGTCGCAGCGCTGCACCGCATGGAGCACATCCACGGCCGGGCGCTCGTGGTCAGCAACGGCGAACCCCGCCCGGTCGGTGAGCTGCTGGCGGGCATCTGCGCCGCGGCCGGCGCCCCGGCCCCGTCGTGGAGGGTGCCGGGCAGGCTCGCGCGGGCGGCAGGATCGGTGGTGGAGAAGCTCTGGTCCCGGACCGGCCGCGCCGGGGAGCCGCCAATGACCCGATTCCTCGCTGAGCAGCTCTCCACCGCCCACTGGTTCGATCAGCGTCAGACCCGTGAACTCCTCGACTGGACACCCGCCGTCTCGCTGGACGAGGGCCTGGCGAGGCTGGCCGAGCACTATGGTTCTGTTCCCGGGCTCCCCTACCAGCGGCCGTTCCGCGGCCGGGGCTGACAGACGGGGCAGGTGTAGGAGGAGCGGTTCATGAACTGTTCGCGCTTCATCAGGCTGACCCGGCCGGCGGCGGCGCACCGCTTGCATTCCTGGCCCTCCCGGCCGTAGGCATTGAGGGAGCGCTCGAAGTACCCGGAGGCTCCGTTGACGTTGACGTAGAGCGAATCGAAGCTCGTGCCGCCTGCGGCCAGGGCATCCGTCATGACCTCGCGGGCGGCGTCGAGCACTCGCAGCGCGTCGGTTCGGCGCAGGGTGTCGGTGGGTCGGGCGTAGTGCAGCCGCGCTGTCCAGAGGGCCTCGTCCGCGTAGATGTTTCCGATCCCGGAGACCAGGCCCTGGTCCAGCAACGCCCGTTTGAGCCCGGTTTTGCGGGCCCGCAGGCGCCGGTAGAAGGACTCGAAGGAAAAGTGCGGGTCCAGCGGGTCGCGGGCAATGTGCGCGGCTTCCTCGGCGATGAGCGGCAGCGGCGTTTCGGCGAGGCCGCCGGGGCCGCCGTCGTCCGTGGGGATCAGTGAGGTCAGGAACAGGCCGCCGAAGATGCGCTGGTCCACGAACCGGAGCTGATCAGGCATGCCGTCGGCCGGGCTGAGCCGCAGCCTGACCTTCAGGTGTTTTTCGTCCGGAACGCCGGGGTCCTGCATCAGCAACTGACCGGACATGCCAAGGTGGGCCATGAGGGCGACGGACGGGACTTCTCCGGACCGGAGGTAGTTCTCGCCGGCAGGGTCACCATCGGCGGACGGTGCGGGCGTGTCCGCCAGCGGCATCCAGAGGAATTTGCCGCGGCGGACCACGTCCAGCACCCGTGCGCACTCGAGGTTGCCGGCGAAGTCCTCGGGCCCCAGGGCGTGCCGGCGCAGGGAGCGCGGATCCAGCACGTCGACGGACGTGATGGTCCGGCCCCGCACCCAGCTCACCAGCCCGCGCCGGACCACCTCAACCTCGGGTAGTTCGGGCAATGCCGCTGCCTAGCTGCCGGTCTGGGTGTCGGAGGCCCGGTTCGCGGTCTGGTCGCCGGCAGCCGGGGCGGTCAGCCGGCGCCAGGCGTCGGCTGCGGCTTCCTGCTCGGCCTCTTTTTTGGAGTTGCCGGTGCCGGTGCCGTAATCCGTGCCGCCAATCCGCAGCACGGCCTCGAACGTCCGGGCGTGGTCCGGTCCGGAGCCGTCCACCGCATAGTTGATGGTCCCGAGCTGCCGGCTGGCTGCCAGCTCCTGGATGCTGGTTTTCCAGTCGGTTCCCGCGCCGAGCGCGGCCGCGTCCTTCAGCAGGGGGCCGATCAGCCGCATGACCAGCTGCCGGGCCGTTTCAATGTCGTTGGAGAGATAAGTGGCGCCGATCAGCGCCTCCATCGTGTCCGCCAGGATGGACGCCTTGTTCTTGCCCTGGGTGAGCTTCTCGCCCTGCCCTAGGTAGATGTACTCGCCCAGCCCGATGCTGCGGCCGATGCCGGCCAGCGCCCGGGTGCTGACGACGGCGGAACGCCGCTTGGCCAAGTCGCCTTCGGGCAGCGTGGGGTTGTCACGGTACAGCGCGTCCGTTACGGAGAACCCCAGGATGGAGTCGCCCAGGAATTCGAGCCGTTCGTTGGTGGGGATGCCGCCGTTTTCGTAGGCATAAGAGCGGTGTGTGAGAGCAAGACGAAGCGTCCCGGCGTCAATAGTGACACCGAGACGCTTCAGAAGCTCTTCAGTTGAAGACATCTGTTCAGCCTGCTGGCGGATTAGACGTCTGCGACCTTGCGGCCCTTGTACTCAAGGAACAGCGCAGTGCCAGCCGAGTCGGTAACGACCTTTGCCTGGTGCGGCAGGCTGTACACAACCTGGCCGTTCTCTACGGTCTTCACCAGGTGGGGGGCAGTTGCCTTCCACTGGGAGCGGCGGGCGCGGGTATTCGAGCGAGACATTTTCCGCTTCGGGACAGCCACGGCTAACTCATTTCTCTCTAGAAAAACACTTACAAATCAGTTTTGCCGGTCAGGCTTAGCCAAGTCAGCCAGGGCGGCCCAGCGAGGATCTACGACCTCGTGGTGATGCCCCGGCTCGTCTTCCAGGCGT
>JBKPJW010000033.1:0-8914 GCA_046730875.1 Actinomycetota bacterium
GCGCACACCGTAGTAGTTCTGCACCCGCCGCTCCGTGGGCAGGCCGTTGTCGTCCCAGCCCATGGGGTAGAAGACGTTCTAGCCGGTCATGCGCTGGTAGCGCGCCAGGACGTCGGTCTGCGTGTAGGAGAACCTGTGTCCGACGTGGAGGGACCCCGACGCCGTGGGCGGGGGAGTGTCGATCGAGTAGACCTGCTCCCGGGTGGTGTCCGGGTTGAATTTGTAGGTCCCTTCGTCAAGCCAGCGCTGCGTGAGCGCCTCTTCCAGCCCCTCCAGGGCGGGCTTGTCCGGAACGTTGATGGGGGCGGTGGTGGGCGTGTCTGTACCCTGCGTGTCTTCAGCCATGGGCCCAATTCTTCCATCAACTACCCCAAAATGTACTTTCGACAGGTTGTTTTGGGGTAGAGGCCACTGCTACCAGCGCTGCCGTAGCATGCGCACATGGAGGAAGCTTCAGGAAGTTTTGCGATTAAGCGCGTCTATGATGAGCCCGCCGACGACGACGGCTACCGGGTCCTGGTGGACCGGCTGTGGCCGCGCGGGGTGACCAAGGAACGGGCGCAGCTCGGGCTGTGGCTCAAGGAGGTGGCGCCGTCGCCGCCGCTGCGCCAGGAGTTCGCGCACATGCAGGAACGCTTCGCCGACTTCCGCGCGGCGTACGAGGACGAACTGGCGTCCAATCCGGCGGTACAGACCCTGCGTGATCTCGCGGCGGAGCACGGCAAGGTGACGCTGCTGTTCGGCGCCAGGGACCCGGAGACCAACCACGCCCGGGTCCTGCAGGAGTTCCTGCAGGGCTGATGCATCCCGGTTCATCCGGGTTCATCCAGCGGGCGCCAGGCGCGGCGTCCATGGCATTCCCGTTAGGGTGGTGCCATGACTGAGGGAATCGATAACGCAGGAACTGCCAACGCAGGAACTGCAAACGCAGGAACTGCAAACACAGCGGCTGCAAACACAGCGGCAGCGGCCGACTCAAAAACGCCAAAAGCAGCAGTAGTCACCGGCGCCAGCACCGGAATCGGCGAAGCCACCGTGCGTGCACTCCGCAAGGAAGGCTGGACCGTGTTCGCCGTCGCCCGCCGCGCCGACCGGCTCGAAGCGCTCGCCGCCGACACCGGCGCCCTCGCCCTCCCCGCCGATGTGACCGACGACGCCGACGTCGCCCGGCTGCTCGAAGAGGTGACCCGCGCGGGCGGCATCGACACCCTGATCAACATCGCTGGCGGTGCCCGCGGTGCGGACAAGGTAGCCGAGGCCAAGACCGACGACTGGGACTGGATGTACCAGGTCAATGTGCTCGGCACGATGAAGCTGACCCGGGCGTTCCTGCCCATGCTGCGTGCCTGCGGCGAGGGCACCGTGCTCAACCTGACCTCGACGGCCGGGCTCTCCGCCTATGAGGGCGGGGGCGGCTACAACGCCGCCAAGTTTGCCCAGCACGCCCTGACCGGCGCCCTGCGGCTCGAAGAGGTCGAACACAACGTCCGCGTGATCGAGGTGGCCCCCGGCCTGGTCCAGACGGAGGAGTTCGCGCTGAACCGGCTCGGCGACCAGGACGCGGCCGCCAAGGTCTACGCCGGCGTCGAGAAGCCGCTCACCGCTGAGGACGTCGCGGACGTGGTGCGTTACGCCGTCGCGGTCCCGCACCACGTGAACCTGGACGAGATCGTGATCCGCCCGGTAGCCCAGGCCTCCAACTTCAAGGTGATCCGCAGGGCCTGACGGTCAGCCCCCGGCCGGGACGGACAACGTGGCCAACACCGCCGCGTGGTCTGTCCCGGGCACCGGCAGCACGGCATAACCGCGGCTGAGCACCTGCGGACTTGTCACAATGTGGTCGATCACGACACCCGGCAGCGGCTGGCCGTCCATGGGCCAGGTCGGCACCAGGCGGGCCAGGGCCGCGGCCCCGGCGTCGACGCGGGGACCGCCGGGGGCGCCGCCGGCCGGGCCGCCTCCCAGCATCTGGCGGAACTCGGCATGGTCGAGGGTGGCATTGAAGTCGCCCAGCAGCAGCACGTTGCCCGGGCGGGCGGCAAGGCGGCCCAAAGCGGCCAGGTCGCTCCGCCACTGCCCGGCCTGGCCCCACACCGGAGCCTTCGTGTGCACGTTGGTCACCGTGAGCGAGGCCGGCCGGCCGTCGGGGTCAAGACCGAGGTCCAGCTCCACGGTGGGGATGTAGAAGCCGGAACCGTCCAGGGAGTCCACCGGAACGATCGGGCGCGAGGAGTACAGTCCGCTGCCCCCCGCTCCGGCCAGCGGACGGCTGACCCGGTGCTCGAGCAGCGCACCCAGCCCCTCGGCGTCCAGCCGCTTTTCGAAGGCCGGTGACAGCTCCTGGACGGCGAGCAGGGCGACGCCGTTGTCCCGGACCAGACGGACCACCTCGGCGGCATCCGCCTGGCCTTTCCAGGCGTTAATGGTCATGACCTTCAGTTCGGCAACGGGCGGCCGCCGAGTGCCCTGCCCCGTGCCCTGCCCCGCGGGCTGATCCGCCTGCGGGCCCAGGAAACGGTACGCCACCCGGTCCGGCGGGAACAGCCACAGCAGCTGCAGGGCCAAAAGTGCCCCGGCCGGCAGGACCGCCCAGGGACGCCTTCCCGGCAGCGCCAGCAGCAGGGCCGCGCCGGCAGGGAGCACCAGCCAGGGGGTGAAGGCCACCAGCTGCACCACGGGCGCCGGCCACGGCAACGGGAGCGCCCGGAAGAGCGACACCACCGCCACAGGCGCGGCGAACAGGGCGGAGGACACGTGCCAACGACGGCTCGCGCTGCGGCTCATCACGGGTCGGCCCGGGGCCGGGGGACGGTCATGGCAGAAGTCTATGCAGTCCGGCGGCCGGCGTCGCCTGACCAGCCGGGATTGCCCGGCAGTGAAACGCCGTATTTTCTCCGGTACCATCGACTTAGCAGCTTTGACCCGGCCATCACCGGTGAGCTTCCGGAAGAACGCCCTGGCGCCACGACTTTCCTGCAACTTAGTGCGCCAGGACCAGTAGAACCGGACGGGTAAGCCCGTCACAGCAGTAATGAGCGGCCGACGCCGGTGCAGCCCTTTCTCGAAAAGGCGCGGACCGGGGGCGGTAAGTGAGGTGGTACCGCGGTGCCGGTGTTGTCGAAAGACAGTGCAGGGGCCGTCCTCGCATCCTGAATGAATACACGTGTTCACCGCTCAACCCAGGATGTCGAGATGACCCACTACCCCAAGGCCTCCGCCGCACCCACAGCTGCCGGCTCCACCACCTCCGCTTCCACCACGTCTGCGTCCACCACCGGTGTATCCGCCTCCGTGAAGTTCCCGGAGATCGAAGAGCGCATCCTCAAGTACTGGGACCAGGACGGCACCTTCCAGGCCAGCATCGACCAGCGGGAATCGGAGCTTCCGGGTGGAAAGCCTGGCAGCAACGAATTCGTCTTCTACGACGGCCCGCCCTTCGCCAACGGCCTGCCGCACTACGGCCACCTGCTGACCGGCTACGCCAAGGACCTCGTGGGCCGCTACCAGACCCAGCGCGGCCGCCGGGTGGAGCGCCGCTTCGGCTGGGACACCCACGGCCTCCCCGCCGAGCTGGAAGCCATGAAGCAGCTGGGCATGACGGACAAAACCCAGATCGAGGCCATGGGCATCGACAAGTTCAACGACGCCTGCCGGGCCTCCGTGATGAAGTACGCGGACGAGTGGAAGAGCTACGTCACCCGCCAGGCGCGCTGGGTGGACTTCGAAAACGACTACAAGACGCTCAACGTCGAGTACATGGAGTCCGTGCTGTGGGCCTTCAAGCAGCTGCACGAAAAGGGCCTGACCTACAACGGCTACCGCGTGCTGCCGTACTGCTGGAAGGACGAGACGCCGCTGTCCAACCATGAGCTGCGGATGGACGACGATGTCTACAAGAACCGCCAGGACCAGACCGTCACGGTCACCTTCCCCATCACGGCGGGGGAGTCGGAGCTGTCCAGGCAGCTCGCCGGGGTGCAGGCGCTCGCCTGGACCACCACGCCGTGGACGCTGCCCACCAACCTGGCGCTCGCCGTCGGGCCCGCCATCACCTACGTGGTCCTGCCGGCCGGCCCGCACGGGATCAAGGCCGCGTCGGCCGAGGCGCCCGTCACGGGCAGCTTCCTTCTGGCCGCCGATCTCCTGGGCGCGTACGCCAAGGACCTCGGCTACGGCGACGGGGCCGAGGGTGCCGCCGCCGCGGAAGCAGCCATCACCTCCCGCCACACCGGCGCCGAGCTGGACGGCCTGAGCTACGAGCCGCTCTGGGACTACTTCCACGACGCCGAAAAGTACGGCACCGAGAACGCCTGGCGCTTCCTCGAGGCCGACTACGTCACCACCACCGACGGCACCGGCATCGTCCACCAGGCCCCCGCCTACGGCGAAGACGACCAGAAGATCTGTGAAGAAGCCGGCATCCCGGTGGTCCTCTCGGTCGACGAAGGCGCGAAGTTCCTGCCGCTCTTCGGCCACGGCGACCTCGCCGAAATCGCCGGACTGCAGGTGTTCGAGGCCAACAAGCCCATCACCCAGGTGCTCCGCGCCCAGGGCCGCCTGGTCCGCCAGGCCAGCTACGAGCACAGCTACCCGCACTGCTGGCGCTGCCGCAACCCGCTGATCTACCGCGCCGTGTCCTCCTGGTACGTCGAGGTGACCAAGTTCAAGGACCGCATGTCCGAGCTCAACCAGGACATCAACTGGATCCCGGGCAACGTCAAGGACGGCCAGTTCGGCAAGTGGCTCGCCAACGCCCGCGACTGGTCCATCAGCCGGAACCGCTACTGGGGCAGCCCCATCCCGGTCTGGCAGTCCACGGACCCGGACTACCCGCGCATCGACGTCTACGGCTCCCTGGCCGAGATCGAGGCCGACTTCGGCCGCCTGCCGCTGAACAACGACGGCCAGGTGGACCTGCACCGGCCGTTCATCGATGAACTCACCCGCCCGAACCCGGATGACCCCCGCACCCCGGAAGAGGGCCAGTCCGTCATGCGCCGGGTGGAGGACGTCCTGGACGTCTGGTTCGACTCCGGCTCCATGCCCTACGGCCAGGTGCACTACCCGTTCCAGAACGAGGAATGGTTCGACACCCACAACCCGGCGGACTTCATCGTCGAGTACATCGGCCAGACCCGCGGCTGGTTCTACATGCTCCACATCCTCTCCACGGCGCTGTTTGACCGCCCGGCGTTCCGCAACGTCATCAGCCACGGCATCGTGCTGGGCTCGGACGGGCAGAAGATGTCCAAGAGCCTGCAGAACTACCCGGACGTCTCCGAAGTCCTGGACCGTGACGGCTCCGACGCCATGCGCTGGTTCCTGATGTCCAGCCCCATCCTGCGCGGCGGCAACCTCGTGGTCACCGAACAGGGAATCCGCGACGGCGTCCGCCAGGTCATCTTGCCGCTGTGGAACGTGTACAGCTTCTTCACGCTCTACACGAACGCCGCGGACGGCGGGAAGGGGTATGACGCGAAGCTCCGCTACGACGGCTACGCCGACACCCTGGACCAGTACCTGATGGCCAACACCGGGGACCTCGTCCGGAACATGACCGCCCAGCTGGACAGCTACGACATCTCCGGGGCCTGCGACGAGCTCCGCGGCTACCTGGACATGCTCACCAACTGGTACGTCCGCCGCAGCCGGCAGCGCTTCTTCGACGAGAGCGTCGACGCCTTCGACGCGCTCTACACCGCGCTGGAAACCGTCACCCGCGTGGCCGCGTCCCTGCTGCCGCTGGTTTCCGAGGAGATCTGGCGAGGCCTCACCGGCGGGCGCTCCGTGCACCTGGCCGACTGGCCGGATGCCGGACTCTTCCCGGCCAACCCGGGACTGGTCGAGGCCATGGACCGCGTGCAGCAGATCTGCTCCACCGGCTCCTCGCTGCGCAAGGCCGCGAACCTGCGCGTGCGCCTGCCGCTGCAGGAACTCACGGTCGTGGCGCCCGGGGCGGATGCGCTGGGAGGCTTCGCCGGCGTTGTCGCCGATGAGCTGAACCTGCGCTCGGTCCGCCTGCTCGACGCCGAGGCCGCCTCCCCGGAGGAGTTCGGCATCGAACAGAAGCTCGTGGTCAACGCCCGGGCCGCCGGCCCGCGGCTGGGCAAGAACGTCCAGCAGGCCATCAAGGGCTCCAAGTCCGGCGACTGGTCGGTCAGCGAGGCCGGGGTGGTCACCGCCGGCGGCCTCGAGCTCGAGCCGCAGGAATACACCCTGGAAACCGTCGTGGCTGAAGCCGCGGAGGGCGCAGGATCCCGCGCCGCGGCCGTGCTGCCCGGCGGCGGGTTCGTGGTCCTGAACACCGAAGTCACCCCCGAACTGGAGGCTGAGGGCCTGGCGCGCGACATGGTCCGCGCCATCCAGCAGGCCCGCAAGGACGCCGGACTCAATGTCAGCGACCGGATCAGCACCTCCGTCACGGCGAAGCCGGACGTCGTCGAGGCCCTCCTGGCCAACGCGGAGCTGGTCAAGACCGAAACCCTGACCATCGAGCTGGAAACCCTGGCGGCCGACGTCAAGGAACCGCAGGTCAGCGTTGCTAAGAAAGTTGGAGCCTAAGCCATGACCGACGAATTCTCCGTAGAGAGCGTCTACGCCGAACTGCTGGGCCGGGCGCCGGAAAACAAGATGGAGCCGCGGCTTGCCCCGCTGCACCGTGTCATGGAAATCCTGGGGGAGCCGAACAAGGCGTTCCCGATCATCCACGTCACCGGCACCAACGGCAAGACGTCCACGGCCCGGATGATCGAGGCCGGGCTGCGCGCCCACGGCCTGAGCACCGGCCGGTACACGAGCCCGCACCTGTCCAAGGTCACCGAACGGATCAGCATCGACGGCGCCCCCGTGCCGGATGAGACCTTCGTCCGGATCTGGGACGAGATCCGGCCCTACTTGCAGATCGTGGACGGCGAACTCGAGGAAGCGGGCCAGCCCCGGCTGACCTACTTCGAGTGCCTGACCATCCTGGGCTTCGCCGTCTTCGCCGACCAGCCTGTCAATGTCGCGGTCATGGAGGTGGGCCTGGGCGGCATCACCGACGCCACGAACGTCGGCGACGGCCAGGTGGCAGTGATCACCCCGATTTCCCTGGACCACACCGAATTGCTGGGCGACACCACCGGGGACATCGCCTACGAGAAGGCCGGCATCATCAAGCCCGGCGGCTTCCTCATCAGCGCGGCCCAGCCCGTCGACGCGGCCCAGGTCCTGCTGGAGAAGGCCAAGGACGTGGGCGTGCCGTTCCGCTTCGAGGGCGTGGAGTTCGGCGTTGAATCCCGCACCGTCGCGGTGGGCGGCCAGATGGTCACCATCCAGGGCATCGCCGGCCGCTACGAGGACCTGCTGGTGCCGCTGCACGGCGCGCACCAGGCCGAGAACGCCGCCGTCGCGATTGCCGCGCTGGAAGCGTTCTTCGGCGGGGAAAAGGCGATCGACGCCGAGATCCTGCAGGAGGCCTTCGCCTCCGTCACCTCCCCGGGGCGGCTCGAGGTGGTCCGCACCGCGCCCACCATCATCGTGGACGCGGCCCACAACCCGGAAGGCATCCGGGTTTCCGCCGAGGCGATCCACGAGGCCTTCAACTTCACCAAGCTGGTGGTGGTGGTGGGCGTGCTGCGGGAAAAGGACGCCGAGGAGATCCTGCGCCAGCTCAAGGAATCCCTGGGCGGCCTCGCCACCGAATACTGCTTCACCGAGTCCAACTCGCCCCGCGCCGTCCCGGCCGAGGACCTGGCCGAGACCGCCCTTGACCTTGGCTTCGGCGAGGACAACATCCATGTCGCCGCAAAGCTCGACGACGCCCTCGAATGGGCCGTGGAACGCGCCGAAGCCGATGACGAACTCGCCGGCGGGGTCCTGGTGACCGGCTCCATCACGCTGGTCGCGGACGCCCGGATCCTGCTCGGAAAGGCGGACGCGTAAGCATGGCGAAACTCACCAAAGCCCAGCGCGAATGGCGCCCGGGGATGCCCAAGAAGCGGCGTTCCACGAAGGTCATGTTCGCCTCCACGGTCCTGTTGCTGGAGGCCTTCGTGGTGCTGTTCGGGACGCTGGCCGTCTTTGGCCTGCACCGGAACGAATATTCTGCGGCGCTGGTCTTCTCGGTGGGGATCGGCCTGTGCCTGGTCTACGTGTTCACCTGCGCGGTCCTCTCGAAGCCGTGGGGCGTGGCCCTGGGCTGGATCCTGCAGCTCGTCCTGATCCTGGGCGGCCTCGTGGAACCTGCCATGTACCTCGTCGGCGCGCTCTTCGCCGTGGCGTGGTGGTACGGGATCCGCACCGGCATCCGGATTGACCGGGAAGCAGCGCAGCGGGAGCGCGAGCAGGCCGAGTGGGATGCGTCCCACCCCCAGGGGCCCGCGCCCACCAACGGCGCCTGAACCGGCGCCTGTACCTGAGCCCGGGCGCATGGCCGGCACCCCGTAGACTTGACCCGAACCCCACCCCAACACATTGGAGCAGCTGTGAGCATTGAGCGCACCCTCGTCCTGATCAAGCCCGACGGCGTCGCCCGCAACCTGTCCGGCGCCATCCTGAGCCGGATCGAAGCCAAGGGCTACACCCTGGCCGAGCTCAAGAAGGTCGATGCCAGCCGCGAGCTGCTGGAGCAGCACTACGAGGAGCACGTCGGCAAGCCGTTCTACGAGCCGCTGGTTGAGTTCATGCTCAGCGGCCCGGTGGTCGCCGCGATCTTCGAAGGACACCGCGTGATTGAGGGCTTCCGTATCCTCGCCGGCACCACGGACCCGACGACGGCGGCGCCCGGCACCATCCGCGGCGACTTCGGCCGCGATTGGGGCCTGAAGGTGCAGCAGAACCTGGTCCACGGCTCGGACTCGGCCGAATCCGCCGAGCGCGAGATCAAGATCTGGTTCTAGCCCAGGTTTCGGGACACCCTCCGCACCGAGGGAAC
>JBKPJW010000034.1:0-26735 GCA_046730875.1 Actinomycetota bacterium
GGCTGGGGTCATACGTTCAATTTACAGGCTAAAACTGAACGCGCGCATTTAACGCCGAGCCAAAACTACCGTCCAGTAGATCACGGTAGGAGTGCCCGCGGGGCCTATTTCGTGGCAGGACTGCGCTTCACGCCAACGGTGAAATAGGTTGCCGGACCGATAAAGTTCACCAGGGTGGCAAACCTCCAGAGCGATTTGCTGCCGCGGATTTGTTCGGCCGGGCGGAGGGCTATGTCCCGCTGGGCAGCGACGAGGAGCGAGAGTTGAACGGTCGCCGCCGCGACGGTTCCGAACCGCGCCGTGGGCGAGAGTTCGCTCCACTTCTTCTTGCGGGGGTGCTTCCCGTGCATGTTCCCTTGCCAGTTCTTACCCAAGCTCTTGCTCACGTTCACAGCCACCACTGCTCCTTAGCGTCGGGATTGTCATTGTAGGAGCGATGCCGGCGCCGGGGTAGGGCTATGGGACCGGATGTGGGCGGGTGTACGGGGCCAGCCGTTCCTTCTGCTCCTCCGTCAGCCGCAGCACGCGGCCCGTTGCCTCATTCACAAATGCCAGATGGCTCGAGGCACGGACGCAGTCCTCCCGGGTGACGGCATCCTGCACGAGGTAGTGGATGTCGAAGCTGGCGCCCTTGACCGCCCCGATCCACAGCTGGACGACGGCGGGCACGTTCCGGTACTCCAGGGTTTTGACGTACCGGATCTTGTGGTCCACCACGAGCGCCAGCGTTCCTTCCGGGATGTCGTTGAAGAGCGACACCAGCGGTTCGGTCCCGGGCAGTCCGGAGCCCCGCGGCGGGCCGAACGCCGCGATCCGTGCTTCCTCCAGGATCCGGACTATCTGGACGTTGTTGATGTGCCCGTACGCGTCCATGTCGCTCCAGCGCATCGGCACTTCCACTTCGAGGCGCCAGGGCTCCGTACCTGAGCCCTCAACGGCCCCCACGCCGGCGGCGCTCAGCTGCGCACCGCCGTCGAGTCCTCGCCGGTTTCGGCCAGGGCCGCGTCGGCGTCCTCGCCGGCGAACTGCGACATGTACAGCCGGTAGTACGTGCCCTGCAGCGCCAGCAGCTCGGCGTGCCGGCCCTGCTCAACGATCTGCCCGTCCTCCATGACCAGGATGGTGTCCGCGTCCCGGATGGTGGAGAGCCGGTGGGCGATAACGAAGCTGGTGCGCTCGGTACGCAGCGCGGCCATGGCCTTCTGGACCAGGGCTTCGGTGCGGGTATCCACAGAGCTCGTGGCCTCGTCCAGGATGAGCAGCGACGGATTCGCCACGAAGGCCCGGGCAATGGTGATGAGCTGCTTTTCACCGGCGCTGACGTTGTTGCCTTCTTCGTCAATGACCGTGTTGTAGCCGTCCGGCAGCGCGCGGACGAAGCGGTCTACGAAGGTGGCCTTGGCTGCCGCCATGATCTGGTCTTCGGTGGCGTCCAGCTTGCCGTAGCGGATGTTCTCGTAGATGGTCCCGCCGAACAGCCAGGCGTCCTGCAGCACCATGCCGACCTTCGCGCGCAGCTCCGACCGGCTCAGCCGGGTGATGTCCACGCCGTCCAGGGTGATGCTGCCCGAATTGAGTTCGTAGAAGCGCATCACGAGGTTGACCAGGGTGGTCTTGCCGGCCCCGGTCGGTCCCACGATCGCCACCGTGTGCCCGGGCTCGGCGGTGAAGGACAGGTCCTCGATCAGCGGTTTGTCCGGCGTGTAGCTGAAGGTGACGTGCTTGAATTCGACGTGTCCGTCCGTTTTCGCCGGCAGGTGCTCGGTGGCGGTCTCGGCGTCCTGTTCGTCGGCGTCGAGGAATTCAAAGACCCGCTCGGCGGACGCGACGCCGGACTGCAGCATGTTGGCCATGCCGGCCATCTGCCCCAGCGGCTGGGTGAACTCGCGCGAGTACTGGATGAACGCAGTGGCGTCGCCCAGGCTCATGCTGCCCGAGGCGACCCGCAGGCCACCGACCACCGCGATTCCCACGTAGCTGAGGTAGGAGACGAACTGCATGACCGGCATGATCATGCCGGACACGAACTGGGCACCGAAGCTGGCCCGGTAAAGTTCCTCGTTCCGCTCGTCGAAGCGGGCCAGCATGTCGGCGTCGCGGCCGAACACGCGGACCAGGTCGTGGCCGGAGAACGATTCCTCGATCTGGCCGTTGAGCTCACCGGTGTTCTTCCACTGGGCGGCGAACAGCTTCTGGCTGCGGGCGCCGATGATGCCGGCAGCCACCCCGGAGAGCGGCAGGGCGACGAGGGCGATCAGGGCCAGCTGCCAGGACACGATGAACATCATGATCACGATGCCGATGACCGTCAGGGCCGAGTTCACGAGCTGTGCGAAGGCCTGCTGGAGTGCCTGCTGGATGTTGTCGACGTCGTTCGTGACGCGGGAGAGGATGTCGCCGCGCTGGCGGGTATCGAAGTAGTTCAGCGGCAGCCTGTTGAGTTTCTTTTCGGTGTCATCGCGCAGCGTCCGGACTACGCGCATGACCAGTACGTTGAGGACATAGCCTTGGAGCCACAGGAAGATGTTGGCGACGAAGTACATCACCAGCACCACGCTGATGAGGAACGCGAGCTTCTGGAAATCGATGCCTGCGCCCGGCACGACGTCCATTTTGGACAGCATGTCGGCGAAGTTGTCCTGGCCCTGGGTGCGCAGTCCTTCGATGAACTGTTCCTTGGTGGCCCCCGCCGGGAGCTGCTTGCCGACCACTCCGGCGAAGATCACGTCCATCGCCTGGCCCAGGATCCGCGGGGCAATGACGTTGAGGACGACGGCGACCGTCACCATGGCGAGCACCGCGGTGATCCCGGCGCGCTCGGGCTTCAACAAGCCCATGAGTCGTTTGGCGGAGGGCCAGAAGTGCTGGGCCTTCTTGGCCGGCACGCCGAACATGCCGCCGTCGGCTTCGCCGGGTACGTATTCTTCCTCGACGAAATCATCGTCCGTCAGGTTCGCTGCGGCAGATCCTGTCTCGTCCGAGGCATTGGCCGGCGGGGTGGAGATTTTCTCGTTGGTGCTCATGCCACTGCCTCTGCGCTCAACTGGGATTCGACGATTTCCTGGTAAGTGCTGGAGCTTTCCAACAGTTCCTCATGTGTTCCGCGGTCCACGATCCTGCCGTTATCCAGCACAAGGATCTGGTCCGCGTCGGCAATGGTGGACACGCGCTGGCCGACGATGATCACCGTGGCGTCGGCCGTCTTGGCCTTCAGCGCCCTGCGGAGTCGCGCGTCGGTGGCGACGTCAAGGGCCGAGAACGAGTCATCGAACAGGAAGACTTTGGGTTCTGTGACCAGGGCGCGGGCGATGCACAGTCGCTGCCGCTGCCCGCCGGAGACGTTGGTGCCGCCCTGGGCGATCCGGGAACCGAGGCCCCCGCTCTTTTCGCGCACGAACTCCGCGGCCTGGGCGACGGTCAGTGCGTTCCACAAGTCCGTATCCGTGGCCTCGGGCTTGCCGAAACGCAGGTTGTGCTCAATGGTTCCGGAGAACAGGTAGGGCCGCTGCGGCACCATGGCCACACGCTGGGTGATCTCTGCCCGGTCCAGCTGGGTAACGGGGACACCGTCGAGCAGGACCTCGCCCGATTCGGCGTCGTAGAGCCTTGGCAGCAGCGCCAGCAGGCTCGATTTGCCGACACCCGTGGAACCGATGATCGCCACCGTCTGGCCGGGCTCTGCCGTAAAGCTGATGTTGCTTAGCACAGGGGCCTCGGCGCCGGGATAGGCGAACGTTACATTCCGGAACTCAACGCGCCCGGCCTTTGCGGCAGGTGCTACCGGGGCAAGGGGTTCGTGGATGGAGGGTTCGACGTCCAGCACTTCGCCGATGCGGTCGGCACAGACCGAGGCGCGCGGAATCATCATGGCCATGAAGGTGCCCATCATGACGGCCATGAGGATCTGCAGGAGGTACTGCAGGAAGGCCGTGAGCGAGCCGACCTGCATCTCACCGGCATCCACGCGCTGGCCGCCGAACCACAGCACGGCGGCCGTGGAGACGTGGAGGATCATGCCGATGGCCGGGAACATCAGCACGAACAAGGAACCGATCTTCAGCGAGACGTCGGTGAGCTCCTTGTTGGCTGCGCCGAAGCGCTCGGCCTCGTGCGGTTCGCGGACGAAGGCGCGGACCACGCGGATGCCAATGATCTGCTCGCGGAGGATGCCGTTGAGCCGGTCGATCTTCTCCTGCATGGAGCGGAAGAGCGGCATGAGGCGCACCACGAGGTAACCCACCACGACGACGAGCAGGGGCACTGACACCCAGACGAGCCAGGACAGGTTAAGGTCCTCGCGCAGGGCCATGAAGATCCCACCGATGCACATGATGGGCGTGGCCACCATGAAGTTCAGCGCCATGAGCATGAGCATCTGGACCTGCTGCACGTCGTTGGTGCCGCGCGTGATCAGGGTGGGGGCGCCGAAGAGGTTGACGTCCCGGGCTGAGAAGCTGCTTACCTTGCGGAAGACCCCGCGGCGCAGGTCGCGGCCGAAGGCCATCGCCGCCTTCGAGCCGAAGTAGACTCCGGCGATTGCGGTGGCCACCTGGACCAGGGCGACGCCGAGCATGACGCCGCCGGTGCGCCAGATGTAGTCGGTGTCGCCGCGGGAGACGCCCTCATCGATGATCTGGGCATTGAGGCTGGGGAGGTACAGCGCCGCGATGGTCGAGGCCAGCTGGAAGATGACCACAGCCGCGATGTATGGCAGATACGGCTTGGAATAGCGCCGCATGAGGGTAACGAGCATGCCCGGGAGTCCTTAGGAAGACCGAATTAATGGAAGTACTGAAACGAAAGAGTGCAGTGCATTGGGAAGCTGATTGGAGACTAGCCCACGGGTCCGACAGGCACAGCGATCCCAACTCTACGAAATCCCCCGCCCCGGTGGAACACGGGACACAGAAAATCATCCAATCGGCGTACTTAGCGGTTGGCCGCTCCCCTGATCCCAGGCAAAGGCCGCCGCTCTGCTCCGGCGCGAAAAGACCCCGGCCGCCCCAATAGCCGCCGCCCCCCCAACGGGCGTCTGGGCCGGCCGGGCGGCCGGACAGCGCGGGCGGCTGGGCTGGCCCAAGCCGCCTGCCCCGCGATCCGGGCACCGGGAGCGCCAGGCGGCGGCAGCCGGGACGCTACTCGGTGCGGTGCCGGCCGTGGGTGGCGATGTAGTCGGCCGCCGCGCGCTGCATTTTGCGCTGCTTGGCAAGATGCCGGCGCAGGGCCGTGAGTTCCTCGGCAACACGGGCCTGTTCGGCGGTGATGGCACGCTGCTCCGCCGCCTGTTCGTACACGGCGCGCAGCGCTTCGGCCAGCTGGAGCTGCTGCTCCGCCAGCAGCTGCTGGGTCTGTACCAGAACGGGTACGACGTCGGCGGCCTCGGGCACATCATCGGCCACCAGGGTCCGGGCCCGCTGGCGGGCGGCGTCGGGGAAGTGGGATTGGGCGCGCTCCCGGCTGAGCACCTCGATGAATTCCCGGTCCAGGTCCACGATGCCGGTTCCGCTGCCGGACGGGACCACCGCGGCGGCCGGGGCCACCTTGCCGGCGTTGTTGACTGCGTTCCCCGAATCATTCCCTGAAGCCGTCGCGGCAGCGCCGGCCACGGCGCCTCCCGCGGCAGCCACAGCAGCGTCGGCGGCGGAGTCCCCTGCTTGCTCGACGTCCGGTCGGACGTCCACCGTGCGGCGCAGCGGGCGTTCCTTGATGAACAGGATGGCAACCAAGGCCACGAGACCGACGATGGCCGAGATCAGGAAGACCTCCGCGATCGCATCACCGTAGGCGGCCCGCATGATGTCCCGGATGGGTGCCGGCATGTCCTTGAGGTCCATGCTGGCACCCGTCGATCCGGCCGGAGCCTGGATTCCGGCGGACGCGAGCCCCTCCACGGCAAGCTCCTTGACCCGGTTGCCCAGGATAGCGCCGAGCACGGAGACGCCGATTGCACCGCCGACGGACCGGAAGAAGGCGACCGAGGCGCTGGCTGTGCCGATGTCCTTGGCCTGGACCGTGTTCTGGACGGCGAGGACGAGGTTCTGCATCAGCAGGCCCAGCCCGACGCCGAGGACGGCGGTGTAGAGGCCGGTCAGCCACAGGTCGGTGGTGTGGTCCATGCTTCCGGCCAGGCCGAGGCCGCCGATCAGCAGAATGGCGCCGGCAATCAGGTACCGCTTCCACTTGCCGGTGCGGCTGATGAGCATGCCCGAGGCGACTGAACCGATCAGGTTGCCCGCGATCATGGGCAGGGTCAGCAGGCCGGCTTCCGTGGGGGTGGCACCGCGTGCCACCTGGAAGTACTGGCCAAGGAACGTCGAGGAGCCGAACATGCCCACGCCGACGGCCACCGAGGCCAGGATAGCGAGCGCGGTGGTGCGCTCCGAGATGATCTTGAGCGGGATGATGGGCTGGGCCACCCGGGATTCCACCAGCACCAGCAGGCCCAGGAGCAGGACGCCGCCGCCCACCATGGCCACCGACTGCCACGACCACCAGTCGTAGTAGTCGGGGTTGCCGGCGAAAGAGACCCAGATGAGCAGCAGGCTGACGCCGGAGGTCAGCAGGATGGAGCCGAGCCAGTCGATCTTGGCGGGGCGCTTGACGTGCTGGATCTTCAGGGTGACCTGCAGCAGGATGAGGGCGACGACGGCGAGCGGGACGCAGACGAAGAAGGTCCAGCGCCAGCCCAGCGGGCTGTCCACAATGAAGCCGCCGAGCAGCGGGCCGCCGGCCGTGCCCACCGCCATGACGCCGCCCATGTAGCCGGAGTATTTTCCGCGGTCACGCGGCGGGATCATCGAACCGATGATGGCCTGGGCCAGGGCGGTAAGCCCGCCCATGGCGATGCCCTGGATGACGCGGGCCGTCAGCAGCAGCGGGATGGTCGCGGACAGGCCGGCCATGACGGAGCCCGCCACAAAGATCACGATGCTCAGCTGGACCAGGACCTTCTTGTCGAAGAGGTCCGCCAGCTTGCCCCAGATCGGTGTGGTTGCCGCGTTGGCCAGGAGCGCGGCAGTGATCACCCAGGCGAAGTCCGTCTGGGTGCCCTTGAGCTCGGACATGATGGTGGGCAGCGCGTTGGCAACGATCGTGCTGCTGAGAATGGCGGTGAAGAACGCCGCCAGCAGCCCGGTAAGTGCCTCCATGATCTGGCGGTGGGTCATCGTCGAAGGCTCTGCGGCGGCGGGGTGGGATGCTCGGGAGGCGCGCGGCACCTCCGGCATGTCCGACGCGGCTGTGTTCAACGGCGCAGTGTTCGACGGCGCAGTGTTCGACGGCGCAGTGTTCGACGGCGCAGTGTTCGACGGCGCAGTGTTCGACGGCGCTGCGTTCGACGGCGCAGTGTTCGACGGCGCAGTGTCCGGCCCTGTGGCGGCAGCGTGGCTAGCCATATGTCTACTCCTCAACGGTTTCGGTCGTTTTCATGGGTCCGGCCGTCGTTGCCCGGGCTGAGGTCCTGAGGGACTCAGCAAGTTTTTCGAGGGTGCGCGCCGTCAGTTCGACGTCGTCCTGGCTCCAGTCCTGCAGCAGGCCCTGAAGGGTGGCCGTGCGCTGGTCCTCGATGGAGCGCAGTTTCGTTGCACCGGAGTCGGACAGGGCGATCAGCTGCGCGCGGCCGTCCTCGGGATCCGGCCGGCGGACCACGTAGCCCTGCTCTTCAAGTTCGGCGATGTGCCTGCTGAGCACCGGGGCGCTGACGCCGAGCCGTTCGGCAAGGTGCGTGGCCCGGGATTCGCCCTCCCCCACAAAACGAAGAACGCCCTGGAGCGCCACACCGGGGTCCTGCCCGCGCAGGCTTGCGGTAGCAACGCAACGGACGGCGCGCTGGAGATCAAAGATCTGATAGACGAGCTTGGCTGCAGCGTCGGATTCAACGGACATGTCGGACACCCCTCTTTTGTTTGCCCAAGGCAACTATATACAAAATTGGTTACTTTGGGAAACTAACTCTGTCCGGGCATACCGCAAGGCCACGAAAAGGGGCTTTAACGCCAGAAGCGGACCGGCCGGGTCCGCCCCTTCCGCTGAGGGGTGGAACCGGCCGGTCCGCGCTGTATTGGTGCTGCTGGTGGGACGGGACCCTGCCGGCTAGCTTCCCCGGTGGGTGGGGCCGAACATCTTGAGCAGGGTTTCGACGACGACGACGTTGGGACCGTCCGCGGCGAAGCCCGCCTTCAGGGCGTCTCCGACGTCCTCGGGGGCGACGCGGACGGCGGGGACGCCAAAGGCCTCGGCGAGCTTGACGAAGTCCGGGCGGGCGAGCTCGGTGGCCGTGGCCTTGCCGAAGGCGCCGACCATGTATTCGCGCAAAATGCCGTAGCCGCCGTCGTCCACGATCAGCCAGGTGACGGGGATGTTGTGCTGCCTGGCGGTGGCGAGCTCGGAGATGGAGTACATGGCCGAGCCGTCACCGGAGACGGCCAGCACCCGGGCCGAACCGCCGGAAGTGCCGGTGGTTTCGAGCCCGACGGCGCCGCCGATCGCGGCGGGGAAGCCGAAGCCCAGCCCGCCGGCGCCCTGCGCGGAGTGGAACTGGCCGTCGCGGGCGTCCCAGCAGCTCCAGGCCCAATAGGCCGAGATGGTCATGTCCCAGAAGGTCTGCATGCCCGCGGGAACAGCTTCCCGGATATCGGCCATGAACTTCAGTTCCTTGCCGAGGTCCTGGGCTTCGAGCCGGGCCTTCACCTTGGCCAGGGTGTCCTTGACGAGCGCTTCGGGAGCGGTACCGTGCCAGTCGGCGCGTTCGCCATACGGCTCCGTCAATGCGGCTTCGAGGGCAGAGTCGAGAGCGGCGAGGGCCTGGCCGGCGTCGGCCCGGATGCCGAGGCCAGGGCGGTTGGACTCCAGGACGCGGGGCTCGGCGTCGATCTGGATGATCCGGCCGCGCGGTTCAAAGGTGAAGTAGTTCGACGTCACTTCGCCCAGGGAGGACCCGATGACGATCAGCACATCGGCGTCCTCCAGCAGCTCGGTCATGTGCTGGTCCTCGATCCAGGACTGCAGGGAGAGCTCATGGTTCCAGGGGAACGCACCGTTTCCACCGGGGGTGCAGATCACCGGTGCGCGCAGCTTCTCCGCGATGGAGAGCAGCGACTTCTCGGCCCGGCCGCGGCGCGCGCCGCCACCGGCGATGATGGCGGGACGTTCCGCCGTCGACAGCCATTTCACGGCCTCGCGGACCAGCTCCACCCGGGGCGGGTTGTCCGCGGCCTCGGCCAGGGCATCCTCCACCGGGGGCACCATGATCGGGTCCAGCAGCACGTTCTGCGGGATTTCGAGCCATACCGGGCCCTGCGGCGAGGAGATGGCCTCGGTCCAGGCATCCTGGATGGCCGACGGGATGCCCGAAGCATGCTGGATCAGCCGCTGGGACTTGGTGACGTTCGCGGCCGAGGCCTTCTGGTCATCGAGCTGGTGCAGCATGCCCTTGCGCCGAGCGCCGAGGCCCTCCAGCGGGATCTGACTCGCCACCACCACCATGGGCACGCCCGTGGCGTAGGCCTCCTGCAGTCCGGCCAAAGACGTCAGCGCGCCCGGACCGGTGGACAGGAACAGCACGCCCACCTCGCCGGTGGCGCGGGAATAGCCGTCCGCGGCGAAGGCGGAATTGTTCTCCACCCGGGAGGAGACGAAGTGCAGGTTTCCGCGACCCATCGCATCGAACAGGCCCAGGGCGTGCTGGCCCGGGATACCGAAGACGGTCTTCGCGCCGAGTGCCTCCAGGGTTTCGACGACGAGGTCCCCGCCGTTGCGCACGCCGGTCATCGTGTGACCACCGGCGAAGCCACAGAGGAGCTGAATCCGGCCGGTCGGCGGGATTCCTGGCCGAGGGCCTGGGCGGCGTAGCCGTTTGCGGTACCGAAGCGGTCACCCTCGACGGCGCGGTCCGCCATCAGGGTCACGAGTTCGTAGGCGACATGGCTTGCGGCCACACCAGTGATTTCGGCGTGGTCGTACGCGGGGGCAACCTCGACGACGTCGGCCCCCACCAGGTTCATGCCGCGGAAGCCGCGAATGATTTCCAGCAGTTCGCGGCTGGTGATGCCGCCGGCTTCCGGCGTGCCGGTGCCCGGCGCGTGCGCGGGATCCAGGACGTCGATGTCCACCGAAATGTAGAGCGGGCGGTTTCCGATCCGGTCCCGGACCTTGGCCACGGTCTCCAGGACGCCCTGGTAGTAGACGTCCGCCGAGGTGACAATGCCGAAGCCGAAGCGGTGGTCGTCGTCGAGGTCCTTCTTGCCGTACAGCGGGCCGCGGGTGCCGATGTGGCTGATGGCCTCGGTGTCCAGGATGCCTTCCTCGACGGCGCGCCGGAAGGGGGTGCCGTGGGTGTACTCGGCGCCAAAGTAGGTATCCCAGGTATCCAGGTGCGCGTCGAAGTGCAGCATGGCAATGGGGCCGCCGGCGCGCTCGGCGGCGGCGCGGAGCAGGGGCAGGGCGATGGTGTGGTCGCCGCCGAGTGTCACCAGCTTGCTGCCGGACGCCGTCAGGTCCAGGGCGTTCTGCTGGATGGTTTCGATGGCCTCGTTGATGTTGAACGGATTGACGGCCATGTCGCCGGCGTCGGCCACCTGGATGCTCTCGAACGGGCTGACGTCCCAGGCGGGGTTGTACGGCCGCAGCAGCCGGCTGGCCTCACGGACGTGGTTGGCCCCGAAGCGGGCGCCGGGGCGGTAGGAGACGCCGGAGTCGAACGGCACTCCGACCACCGTGACGTCAGCCTTGGCCACCTGATCCAGCCGCGGCAAGCGGGCATAGGTGGCGGCCCCGGCGTAGCGCGGGATGCGGGATGAATCGATGGGGCCAAGGTTGCCATTGGCCTCGATGCGCAGCTCTTCCAAAAGAAGCCTCTCCTTCGAGGATTGACCGACGGTTGTGACAGCCATCATACACTCGAAGTTTCGTATTGCGCATCAGTTGTTTACCAAAGCAGCCAAGGCGCGCCCGTTATCACCGCACTTGGTTTGCCAACGGCGTCAGGCGATGGCCGAGGCGCCCCGCTCCCCCGTCCGGACGCGGACGGCATCGCGCACATCAATGATCCAGATCTTGCCGTCGCCGAAGTTGCCGGTTCGCCCGCCCTCTTCCATGGCGGCTATGACGGCGCCCAATTCATCCTCGTTGACCAGCACTTCCAGCCGCACTTTGGGCAGCAGGTCCGAATTGTATTCGGCGCCCCGATACACCTCGGTGTGGCCGCGCTGCCGGCCGTAGCCGTTGGCCTGACTCACGGTCAGTCCGTTGACTCCGGCGCGCTCCAGGGCTGCACTGACGGCGTCAACCCTGTCCGGCCGCAAAATGGCCGTCACGAGCTTCATCTCGACACCTTGCCGCGGGCAGCCTCACCTTCGGGCTGGGCTGCGCCTGACTCGGGATGGGGCGTGGTGGCCTCGGGCCGGGTATGCGGTTCTCCGGGATGGAAGCTGCCACCGACCATGAGGAGTTCGTACGCCGTTTCTGCGTGTTCCGTGACGTCGATGCCGGAGAGCTCGTCGGCTTCCGATACCCGCATGCCGATGGTCTTATGGATCCCGAAGCCAATCAGCGTGGTCATGGCGGCGCTCCATGCCGTGACAATCAGTGCGGTGAGAATCTGTGGCCAGAACTGCGTCAGGCCGCCGCCATACAGGAGGCCGCCGGCGGTCTTCGCGGACGGCAGCGCGAAGAATCCCAGGGACAGGGTCCCCCACAGGCCGCCCACGAAGTGCACGGCCACGACGTCCAGGGAGTCGTCGAGTCCGATCTTGAACTTCAGCCCGACGGCGAGCGCGCAGACGGCCCCGGCGATCGTCCCGATCAGGATCGCCCCTATAGGGTCAACGAACCCGCAGGCCGGGGTGACGGCCACGAGCCCCGCGACGGCACCGGAGGCGGCGCCGAGCGAGGTGGCATGCCCGTCGCGCAGCCGCTCCACGAGCAGCCAGCCCAGCAGGGCGGCGCTGGTGGCGAGTAGGGTGTTGGTCCACGCCAGGGCTGCCGTGGCGTCCGCGGCGAGTTCCGAGCCGGCGTTGAAGCCGAACCAGCCAAACCAGAGCAGCCCTGCGCCGAGCATGACGAATGGCAGGTTGTGCGGACGGATATTGGGGTCTTTCATGAATCCGAGGCGCTTGCCGAGCACCACCGCGAGCAGGAGTCCGGCTATGCCGGCGTTCATGTGGACCACAGTGCCGCCGGCGAAGTCGAGGGCCGAAACCTTGCTGCCGATCAGGCCGGTGGGGCCGAAGAGGCCGCCGCCCCAGACCCAGTGCGCAATCGGCGCGTAGACCAGCGTGACCCAGAGGGCAGCAAAAAGCAGCCAGGGGCCGAACCGGACGCGTTCGGCCACGGCCCCGCTGATCAGCGCGACGGTGATGATGGCGAACGTGGCCTGGAAGCCGACGAACACCATGTCCGGCAGGCCTGGCGCCTTGGACCCGATGCTGCTGGTCAGTCCGTTCAGGCCGAAGTTGGTGAAGGGATCTCCGACAAAGCCGCCCAGCGCGTCCGGGCCGAACGCCAGGCCGTAGCCCCACAGGGCCCAGACGACGCCCACCACGCCCATGGCGCCAAAACTCATCATCATGATATTGAGGACGGATTTCATCCTGACGAGGCCGCCGTAGAAGAACGCAAGCCCGGGGGTCATCAGGAGGACCAAGGCGGACGCTGCGAGCATCCACGCCGTCGACCCGGGATCAAGGGCCTGCGGATCCACTGCCATTCCTACTGCAAGCACAGAAAACTTCATTGCGGGAGCCTTCCTCGAGTGCCGGCGCTCCGAGGGCGCCGATGCGGCGAGACCATCTGACGTTTGGGACTCTTGCAAGTCCCCCCGCGGATGACGCTACCCAGAGTGTGTTTCAGGAAGGCTGTGCCCGTCTTGCGAGTACGTTACGGGACGGCTCCGGGCATTAATTCGCCGTTTCCGGCACATTACTGGAATGTGACGTAGATCTCACCAAGCTCTGGAGGTCGGGCTTCGCTGAGGGTCAGCCGATTATCAGCTGTACTGCAGGCTGAGCAGCAGGCGCTTCAGCTGGCCGTACTGCTCCGTGGTCATCCAGGTCCTGGCAGCGTCGACCGAGGCGAAGGCCGGGCTTCCGAAGAGCACCTTGGCTTCTGCTCCGCCATTCGCAAAGCTGATGTAGGCGGAGCCGGAGTCAGAGACGGAGGGCCCGAAGTCCCGTTCCTTGCGCACGCTCATGTGGAAATCGGTTTGATCGGCGAAGGAGTCAAAGGCGAAGCCGAAGGCCAGCTGATCGCCGTCCGCATCTTTCAGCCCCGGCACGGGAGCGGCGTCCAGGACGGTGCGTTGTACCGGGCCGGAAGCGCTGCTGGCGCTGGTGCTGCTGACTACGGAAGCCAGTTCGTTGCCGGTGGAGTCGGCGATGACCGCCTGGATGCCCTGCATCTTGCTGGCGTTCTCGGGCGAGCCGACCATCCGGACGGACCAGTTAGTCGGGTACGAAAAGGACAGATGCCCGTCCGCAATGGTGAAGGTTTTCACGCCGGCCACGGGGGCCGTGCCGGCCGGCGGTGCCGCGCTGGCCGGCGACGTTGCCGGCGTGGAGGCTGAAGCGGTGGAGGCGGGACCGGGCGCCGGCGTGGCCGCGGTGGCGGAGGGCGTCGCGGAGGCGGCCGGGCCGGAGACCTGCGGGGTCGGGGAGGTAGCCGCAGCGCTGGCCGGGCCGCTTTCCGTCTCACCTGCAGGCTGGCCTGGCATGGCGCAGGAGCTGAGGCCGAGCGCGGCCGCGAGCACGGCGCCCGAAGCGAGGGTCAGAAAGACGGTGTTGCGGTTCATGTAATCCCCCAGTTGAAACTGACGCGGGCGGCGTGTGCCCGTCCTGTGTGTATTTCGGATTGGTTTGGTCAGTGGTCCCGCGTCAGCGGCTGGCGGCCGGCACCAGCACCCACAGCACCTCGACGGTGTCATCCGTGGGATTGACCCAGGTGTGCGGCTCCCGGCCCGGGAAGGTCACGGTGTCCCCGGTGCTGAGCTCGAATTCCTCGTTGGTGAGGATCAGCCGGATGGTTCCCTTGATGACGTGCAGGACGTCGACGTCGCAGTCCACGGCGTAAAGTTCGGACTCGCCGCGTCCGCGGGGCTCGATCACCGCCTGGATGATCTGGACGCGGCGTTCGGAGCGTGCGGTCAGCAGCCGTTCGACAATCCCTTCGCCGCCGAGCGAGATCCTGGGGCCTTCATGTTGCTTGGTGAGATGGGTTTCGGGGGCCGCAAAGAGGTCGCCGATCGAGATGGACAGGACCTGGCACAGTGTCACCAGGGAAGCCACGGACGGTGACGTGAGGTCTCGCTCAACCCGGCTGAGGAAGCCCTTCGTCAGCCCGGTGGCGTCGGCGACTTGTTCAATGGTGAGCCGCTGGGACTGCCGGGCGGCGCGGATCCTGGAACCGATGGCAACAGGGACGTTGCTCGGTTCTACCGGTAGAGCCTTCATATAGGAACCTTTCACGGCCGGCCGCTTGGCCCCATCATTGGAGCAATCCTAGCGGGATCGGGGTGGCGTGACGCAGGAAGCGCAAACGGCACGCAATGCGTCTTGACTGTTACCGGAATCACAACCTATTCTAGAACAACAAGTGTTGCCTATTAGGCAAAATCAATCGGCAAGCCGCGGAAAACTTCACCTCCCGCGGCCACGTCTTCCCCTCACGCAGCAGCCGCCTGGCCGCACGCAGCGTTGCGCCCGCGCTCAGCCGTGGGCTGCTGCCAACAGCTCCAAGGAGCCTTCAATGGACGCAAGTTTCATCAACATCGCCATCGTGGTGGTGTATCTAGTCGCCATGCTGGCATTCGGGTGGTGGGGTAAGTCCCGCACGAAGAACAACAGCGACTTCCTGGTGGCAGGTCGCCGGCTCGGCCCGTTCCTCTACACCGGAACCATGGCCGCCGTCGTGCTTGGCGGCGCCTCCACCGTCGGCGGCGTGGGCCTGGGCTACAAGTTCGGCATCTCCGGCATGTGGCTGGTGGTCGCCATCGGCGCCGGCGTCCTGCTGCTGAGCCTGCTCTTCGCCCCCACCATCCAGAAGCTCAAGATCTACACCGTTTCCCAGATGCTGACCCTGCGCTACGGCAGCAAATCCACGCAGACTTCCGGGATCGTCATGCTCGCCTACACGCTGATGCTCTGCGCCACCTCCACGAGCGCCTACGCCACCATCTTCGTGGTGCTCTTCGGCTGGGACCGCGCCCTCGCCATCGCCGTCGGCGGCTCAATCGTGCTGATCTACTCGACCATCGGCGGCATGTGGTCCATCACCCTGGCGGACCAGGTCCAGTTCGTCATCAAGACGGTCGGTATCTTCGTCCTGATGCTGCCGTTCACGCTCAACGCGGCCGGCGGACTCGACGGCATCCGTGCCCGGGTTGACGCCAGCTTCTTCCAGATTGACGGCATCGGCGTCCAGACGATCATCACGTATTTCGTCGTCTACACCCTGGGCCTGCTGATTGGCCAGGACATCTGGCAGCGCGTCTTCACCGCCAAGACCCCGACAGTTGCCCGCTGGGGCGGCGCCACCGCCGGCGTCTACTGCATTCTCTATGGTGCGGCCGGCGCCCTGATCGGCCTCGGTGCCCGCGTCGCGCTGCCGGACATCGACGTCGCCAACCTCGGCAAGGACGTTGTCTACGCCGAGGTCGCCACCCAGCTCCTGCCGATCGGCATCGGCGGTCTGGTGCTCGCCGCGGCTGTCGCCGCCATGATGTCCACTGCCTCCGGAGCCCTGATCGCCGCGGCCACTGTGGCCCGCGCCGACGTGCTGCCCTTCGTCGCCAGCTGGTTTGGCAAGAACATCAACACCGCCGACACGGACAACCCGGAGCACGACGTCAGGGCCAACCGCATGTGGGTCCTGGGGCTCGGCATCGTGGCGATCATCATCGCCGTTATCACCAAGGATGTCGTCGCGGCCCTCACCATCGCCTACGACATTCTGGTCGGCGGCCTCCTTGTGGCCATCCTCGGCGGCCTGATCTGGAAGCGCGGCACCGGTCACGCAGCAGCGGCCTCCATGGCGGTGGGTTCGGTCATTACCCTCGGCACCATGATCGTCCTGGAGATCAACGCCGAGGTGCCGCTGGACGGCATCTACGCCAACGAACCGATCTACTTCGGCCTGGCGGCTTCCGCAGTCGTATACATCGTTGTGTCACTGCTGACCAAGCCGACGGATCCGGCTGTCATGCAGAACTGGCAGCGGCGGGTCGCCGGCACGGCCGCCGAGGAAGAACAGGCCGCTGCACTGAGCCACTAAGGTCTGTCTCGCTCGGGTCCTGACCGAGAGTTAAAGAGCAGGTTAAAGCTCGACGGCGGCGCTCCCCTCACAGGGGGCGCCGCCGTCGAGCTTTAATGCTGTCGAGCTTTAATGCCGTCGAATTAGGTCAAGCGGACCTTATAAGGCGGGCTGGAGGATCATTCCTCTTCCTCCGGCTCAAGGAATTCTTCCCCTTCCAGTGGCACTACCGGTTTCTCGTCGCCCAGGAAGTCCTCGTCATCCAGGGGAACCAGCCGATCCGCTTCTTCGAGTAGCTCCTCGTCCTCGGTCTCCACGTCACCTACGGGTGCGTCCTCGGCGTAGTCGTACGCGGGATCGGACTCGAGGGACTCCCGCGCCGGCTGAATGGGATGTGATGCGGTGCTATCCATGGTGCAACCTCCTTGGCAGGGGTGGCGGCAAGGGCCCCGGGGAGCCCGCCCTGAATTTCATTCGAACACCGCGAACACGGACGGTCAAGAGCTCACCATGCCTGCCGGAAAGTATCCTCGACTCGCCCCGCCGTAGCAGGCCAGTTACGGCCTCCCTAAACTTTGTGCTGAGGACCGCCAGCCGGAAAAGAGCGGGAATACCGGGTAGTCTGGACTCGCAATGGGGCCGGACCACGCCCGACCAACCCAGGAGTTTTTCGTGTCTCAGCACACCGAATCGGACCGCAACGATTCTCCCCAGCAGCACCCGACACAAGCCTCTTCGGACCGCGGCCACACTGACCCGCGCCCCGCCTCGCCGCACGCCGCCTCCGCGGCCCCCGACTCAACTCCGGGCACCGCTGACATCAAGCGCTGGCGCCAGTATCTCGCCGACGAACGCGCCGAGGCGGCCGTCTACCGGGATCTCGCGCAGAACCGCGCCGGCGAGGAGCGTGCCATCCTGCTCGCCCTGGCCGAGGCCGAGGGCCGGCACGAGGCACACTGGCTCCAGCTGCTCGGCGAGCACGCCGGCAAGGACCGGCATGCCTCGCTCCGGAGCCGGTTCCTGGGCTTCCTCGCCCGGCACTTCGGCTCGGTCTTTGTCCTGGCCCTGGCGCAGCGGGCGGAGAGCCGCTCGCCCTACGCCAGTGACCCGTTCGCCACGCCCGCCATGGTCGCCGACGAGCAGATCCACGAAGAAGTGGTCCGCGGACTGGCCACCCGCGGCCGCAACAGGCTGGCGGGAACGTTCCGCGCCGCCGTCTTCGGCGCCAATGACGGGCTGGTCAGCAACCTCTCCCTGGTCATGGGCATGGCGGCCTCCGGCGTGGGAAGCTCCGTGGTGCTCCTCAGCGGCGTCGCCGGGCTGCTGGCCGGCGCACTGTCCATGGGGGCCGGGGAATTCATTTCCGTGCGGTCGCAGCGGGAGCTGCTCGCCGCGACCCGCCCCACCCAGATCACGCTGGCTGCGGCGCCGCTGCTGGACATCGAGCACAACGAGCTCCTGCTCGTGTACCTGGCCCGCGGCATGTCGCGGGAGGCTGCCGAGCACCGCGTCGCGGAGCGCATGGGCCTGCTGGACTGCGACTGCGACCCCAGCCTGTCCCTGCGCCCGGAACTGCCCGAAACCGAGGACCAGCATGAGGCTGTCGGCACTGCGTGGGGTGCGGCGGCGTCGAGCTTCTGCTTCTTCGCCTCCGGCGCGATCGTACCGATCATTCCGTTCCTGCTGGGCATGACGGGAATAGTCGCACTGGTGGTATCCGCGACCCTCGTAGGCCTGGCGCTGCTGCTCACCGGCAGCGTCGTGGGCCTGCTCTCCGGCACGTCCCCCACCACGCGCGGCCTGCGTCAGCTGGCCATTGGCATGGGTGCCGCCGGGGTTACCTACCTGCTGGGCATGGCCTTTGGTGCCGTGATTGGCTAGTGGAAGGCCCTGAATTCCGGGACCGCGGGCCGCGGCACAGCCGGCCCGCTACGGCGCTTCGCGTTGTCCGGAACCTTGCCGCCGCTGCCGTGATCGCCGGCGGCGCCTTCCTCACGGCCGGACTCATCTACGGCGACCCCCGGTTCACGGGACTCTTCGAGGTCACCCGCGGGACAGGACACACCCAGGACACTACCCCGCAGGCTGAGCCGCGGTCCGGCCGGGAGTCCGGCCAGCCTGCCGTGCCGGCCGGACAGGACCGGACGGACACTCCCCCGGCCGGGCTGGAGGAGCAGGACCAGCCCCTCGGCACGCCCCGGAAGCCGGAGTCCGCCAGCACCTCGTACAAGTTCCTCGCCACGAACGACGACGGCAGTCCGGTGGGTTACTCGCCATGCCGGCCGCTGCATTACGTCATCAACGCCACGCTGGCTCCGGAGGGTGCCGACCGGCTCGTGGAGGACTCCATCCGGACGATCTCGGAGGCCACCGGGATCACGTTCATCAATGACGGCTCCACGAGCGAACTTTCCTCGCCAACCCGCGCGCCCTTCCAGAAGGATGCGTACGGGGATCGGTGGGCACCGCTGCTGATCGCCTGGACCACGCCGGAACAGGCCCCGCAGCTTAAGGGCCCGGTGATCGGCACCGGCGGCAGCACCCATTTCAGCTTTGGCGACGGTCCCAAGAGCTTCGTCACCGGCAGCCTGGAACTGGATGCCCCCCAGATCGCGGACGACCTGGAACGGACCGAGGGTGCTGCCTACGCCACGGCCGTGATCCTGCACGAACTGGGCCATGTAATGGGCCTGGAGCATGTGGATGACCCGGCCCAGCTGATGTACCCGGAAATCGGAGCGCCGGACGGGCTTGCCGACGGCGACCTGAACGGCCTCTACGAACTCGGCCACGCCCAGTGCCGCAAGGATCTCTGACCGGTTAGCGAGGCGGCCGCCGCAGGTGGCGAAACGCTGCCCGCGCAGTTGGCAGAAACGCAGCCCGGGCACAGGTGGAAAAACGCAGGTGCCCGCCAATACGGCGGGGCACCTGCGTCTGTTCTTGGTGGTGTGTCCGGTTAGGAGACCTGGAGGCCGCCGTTGATGTCATACGTGGCGGCGGTGATGTACCCCGAGTCCTGGCCCAGCAGGAAGGCGATCAGGGCCGCCACTTCCTCCCGGGTGCCGACGCGGCCCATCATGATGCCTTCGGACAGCTGCGCCTTGCGCTCATCGGTGAGGGTTCCACCCATGATGTCGGTGTCGATCGGGCCGGGGGCAATCGCGTTGACCGTGATCCCGAACTCCCCGACTTCGCGGGCCAGGGCGCGGGTGAATCCGAGGATCCCGGCCTTGGTGGCGCTGTAGGCAACCTTCGAGAACGTGCCGCCGCCGCGCTGGGCGGAGATGGACGAGATGCTCACGATGCGCCCGAGCTTGCGCTCGATCATGCCCTTGAGAACCCGCTGGGAAACGATGAACGTTCCGCGCATGTTGATGGCGAAAACCTTGTCCCATTCTTCGACCGTGGTCTCCATGAACGTCGTCGGGGAGCTGATCCCGGCGAGGTTGGCCAGCGCAACGATCGGGGGAAGCGTGTTCTCGATCTCGGTGATGGCCCGGTCAACGGACGCTTCGTCGGACACGTCGGCTCCGACGCCGATGGCCTTGACCGCACGGTTGGAGCCGATCTCCGCGGCGGCAGCCTTGGCGTCCTCCGCGTTGATGTCGAGGATGGCGATGGACCATCCCTCGCTGGCCATCCGGTCAGCGGCGGCACGGCCGATGCCGCGGGCCGACGCGGCGCCGGTCAGGACTACGGTGCGTTCAGACGGAAAGGTGGGTGCAGTCATGTGTTTTTCCTTCAGGGATTTCGATATCAGGAGATTTTTGCGGACGCCGTGGCGTCAGGGGTCTCTGTGACCGTCGCGGCAACCGCGGGATCCAGCGCCGCGTCACCTTCGGGACGCTTACGGGCATAGAGGTAAGTTGCCACCGCGGTGATGCACAGGCAGGCCGACAGGAACAGCAGGCCGCTCTGGTTGTTGCCCGTGGCGTCGTTCAGGAGTCCGACGGCGTACGGGGCGACGAAACCGCCCAGGTTGCCCAGGGAGTTGATCAGGGCCAAACCTGCGGCTGCGGCCGCCCCGGTCAGCGCGGCAGAGGGCATGGACAGGAACGGTGCGATGGCGCCGTAGATACCCATGGCCGAGGCCGTCAGGCCGATCATCGCGAGGATGGGGTTGACGGGCAGCAGGTAACCTGCGGCCAGCAGGCCCATCCCGGCCAGCACCATGCTGACGGCGGTGTGCCAGGCCCGTTTGCCGGTCCGGTCCGCGCGCTTGCTCCAGAAGTATACGAAGACCGCAGCAATCGTGTAGGGAATGGCAACGATGAAGCCGACCTGTGCCGTGGAGAACTTTCCCATGGCGGCGACAATGGTGGGCATCCACAGGCCCAGTCCATAGATGCCGCAGACCAGTCCGAAGTAGAGTGCCGAGTAGGTCAGCGTGCGCTTGTCCTTCAGGCCGGCCAGGAAGTTGTGGTTGCCGGTACTGGACTTGACGGCCAGTTCCTTGTCCATGGTGGAGGCAAGCCATTCACGCTCGTCCGGGTTGAGCCACTTGGCATCCCGCGGTCGGTCGGTCATGAGGATGGGAGTGAGCAGGCCCAGGAGGATCGCCGGGATGCCTTCGATGATGTACAGCCACTGCCAGCCCTGCAGGCCCATGACGCCGTCCATCTGCAGGAGCAGGCCGGAAACCGGAGCGCCAAGGGCGTTGGACACCGGCTGGGCGAGGATGAAGATGCCGAGCACCGTTACGCGCTGCGCAGCGGGGAACCAGAGCGTGAGGTAGAACAAGATGGCCGGGAAGAACCCGGCCTCAGCCGCACCGAGGAGGAAACGGATGATGAAATACGTGGTTTCGCCGTTCACCAGGCACATGGCCGTGGCGAAGATGCCCCACGTAATGAGGATCCGGGCCAGCCACTTGCGGGCGCCGAAACGGTACATGCCGGCGTTGCTGGGGACCTCGAGGAGGGCGTAGCCGAGGAAGAAGATGCCGGCGCCCAGACCGTAGGCGGCGGCGTTCAGGCCGATGTCCTCGCTCATGGTCAGTTTGGCGAACCCGACGTTGTTGCGGTCCAGGTAGGCCACGAAGTAGAGCAGGACAATCAGGGGCATGACGCGGCGGCGGACCTTGCGCAGCGTGCGGTCGCCCAGTTCGCCGAGTCCGGAGGACTTGGGGGCTAATGAAGTCATCATCGACCTTCTAACGTGAAATTCCATCCTGCAGCAATGCGGGAGAGGAAGTCTGTGGATTGGGGTGGGACGTCCTGCCCGCCGAGTGGCGCGTGGTGCAGGATTCACATTGAGTCAGATGTCAGACATCTGACTCAAGAACTAGCCACGAGCTTAGGATGTGATTCGGATTACGTCAAGAGCGCGCAGCTAGTGGCGTTCAGGACTTGGCGCCGCGGACGTAGCGTTCGTAGTCTGCGTTGGTCTGGTCCATGTGCTCATCCATCGCCTGCCGCGCCCGCTCGGCGTCGCCGCTAAGGATGCCGTCCATGACTCGCTGGTGGTAGACGATGGCGTGCTGCTGGATCTCGGCGACCGCCGACGTCTCGCGGCGGGTCATGTACAGCAGCTGGCCCAACTGGGCGAACAGGGCACGGACGAAGGGGTTGCCGGACGCCCTCAGGACGGCGTCGTGGAACCCGATGTCGGCCTCTACGAAGCGGTCCAGGTCGCCGGACTCGTGAAAGCGCTTCATGTCCGCGATGCACTCTTCCATCCGCTCGGCGTGCTCCGGGGTATAGCGTTTGGCGGCGAGCGCGGCCGCGCCGGTCTCCACCATGCGGCGTATCTCGATCAGTCCCGTCGAGACCTGTTCGGCCGCGTTGCCGTGCGAGGCCGCCTTGAAGATCGCGTCCAGGCCGGTCCAGTCGTCCGTGGGATTGACAAAGGTTCCCCGGCCGGCCTTCACGTAGAGGATGTTTTGTGCCCGGAGCGCCTTGAGGGCCTCGCGCACGGTCAGCCGGCTGACGCCGTGGGCCTTGGCGATGTCGGCTTCCGGCGGAATCATGCCGTGAGGCTGGAGTTTTCCGTCAAGGATTTCGGTCAGCAGGGCGTCGACAAGGTCATCGACCAGTGTCCTGCGGCCCATCCCGGTTCCCACCTTCAATCGCGGCTCATGCTTGCCATCCACATTACCCAAGTCCGGCACGCGGCCCTGCAGGCGTCGGGCCAGGTCCAGTTTGCCCCAGGCGTTCCTCGTCCGGGATATGTTGCAGAATGAAGCATGCAGACTTCCCGCGGCCTTTCGGGCGGCCGGCCCCGCATCGGCGTTCCGGTCCGCCTCAGCAGCTCCTCCGACCCCGATCCGCGCGTGGCGAAAGCCAACCGACTGTTCGAGTACATCGTGGAGCTGCTACGTGAGGGCGGCGGCGAACCGGTGCCGCTCACCGCCGTCGGAAGCAACGACGGCGGCCTGGCTGCCGCGCTGGCGTCTCTTGACGGCGTCGTACTCCCCGGCGGCGGCGACCTCGACCCCGGGCTCTATGGCGAGAGTCCCGGCGCTCTCTGCTATGACGTCAACCGTGTCCAGGACGCGCTGGACCTCGCGGTGGCGCGGCAGTCGATCGATGCCGGGCTGCCGGTGCTCGGCATCTGCCGCGGGCATCAGTTGCTCAACGTGCTCTACGGCGGGACGCTGATTCAGGACATGGCGCCGGGGGCGGTGGCGCACCGCAAGCAGGCGCCGGCGCCCGGGTCCGGGTCATGGGCCTGGCACGAGGTGGCCATCAAGGCCGGTTCCAAGGTGGCCGCGCTGTACGGGAACGGATCCGGTGCCGCGAGCGTGAAGATCGCCTCCGGCCACCACCAGGCCGTTGCCCGGGTGGCCGACGGGTTGAGGGTGACGGCCGTGGCGGAGGACGGGACTGTCGAGGCGCTGGAGGATCCGGAGCGCTGGGTGGCCTCCGTCCAGTGGCACCCGGAGGCCGTGGAGCTGCCGGCCGAGGAGCGGCTCGCGCCGTTCCGGGCCTTTGTCGAGGTGTGCCGGAGCCGACCCTAGACCGGACAACCAGGGCCGGGCGACTAGGCCAGACACTAGGCCCAGGCGACTCAGGAGGTGTGGGTCAGGTGGCGGCGTCCGGGGCCGGGTCGATGAGGTCTGGGCCGTTGTTGCGGACGCTGTTCACCCGGTCCGTGACCACCGTCGGCGTCAGGACCGGTTCCGGGATGGCGTCCAGGATCTTCTGCACCTCGGTTTTGTCGGTGGTACCGGGGTTTAGCCAGTCGTGAAACATCTCCGGCGGGACGATCACGGGGGCACGGTCGTGGACGTGGCCCATCGAATCATGGGCCGTGGTGGTCAGCACGGTGCAGCTGAGCAGCCACCGGTGCGGGTCATCCTCGGGCAGGGACGGGTCGGGCCAGAACTCGTAGAGCCCGGCGAAGGCCAGCAGCTCGTTCTTCTCCGAGTGGAGGTAATGCGGGACCTTTTTCCCGTCCTCGGTTTTCTGCCATTCGTAATATCCCTCGGCCGGGATCAGGGCGCGGCGCTTGATCGCCGCCTTGCGGAAGGCCGGCTTGTCCAGGATGGATTCGCTCCTGGCGTTGATCAGCTTCGAACCGATCTTCACCTCCTTCGCCCATGATGGGACTAGGCCCCAGCGGGCGATCAGCAGCCGGCGCTGCACCGTGTCCTCATCCAGCCTCTCGGCGATGATCGGCACGTCCTGGGTCGGCGCCACGTTCCAGCTCGGCGGCGGCGGGCTGCCCTCGACGTCCTTCGCGTCGAAATGACGCAGAAGATCACCGGTCGCCTTGGACATCACGTACCTGCCGCACATGCCTTAATTGTGCTCCATATGGGTGGCGATGGAGGGCTTCTGCGGGTCTTCGGTGGCTGTTGCCCATCGCGAGGGCAGGCTGGGCGCCTGAGATGCTCGATTTCTGCAATTAACCGCGGTGAAAACCTGAAGTTTGAAACCTGCATTAGGCGCTTCCGCCCAGTGAACATGCTTCCTCTGCCGTCCGCTGCGTCTCAGCGAGGCGCCGCGGCCGCCGCGTCCGATCTACGATTGCGGGGTGCACTCAGCGATGGAGGAGCCATGAATGAGCCTGCCCGGGAATTGCAGCCCGAAGCCGGAGATGCTGTGTTTGTGCCGCGGCGCCTCACGGGGGCAGTCCTGGCGGGCGTCGTGCCCGGACAACCACTGGCGGTCGTGCACCGTGCCGCGGAACTTGCGTTGACTCTGAACGTCAAGCTGATCTGTGCTTACGTGGACATTACGACATATCTTGCCGATGAACCGGACCAGAGGCTGGTTGATGACGTTGAAGCCACGAGTGCCGGCATCCGGGAACGTCTCGGGAACATCCTGAATGGCACCGGAGCCCGTTGGTCCTTCCTGACGCTCACGGGCGAACCCGCCCAGGCACTGGCCCAGTGCGCGGAATCTGCGGACGCCTCCGTCATCGTCGTCGGTACCCGCGAACGCCATCTGGGCATCCGGCTCGAACAGCTGCTCGTCAGTTCGGTCGCGGTCGAACTCACCCACCGACAGCACCGGCCGGTTCTGGTCGTCCCGCTCCGCCGTCAGGTCTCCCCGGGCAACCTCACCGGCTGAATACTCCTGTTTCGGCCGTGTGTGGGAAAGACGCCCTATCGTCTGCCTTGACGGCAGGCGTAGTGTGGACGAAATTCACCTTCGTGAAAGGCCTGAAAGGAAGGCGGTCTGCAGGGCATGAGCCTCAAAGACGAGTGGGACCGGCTGGACTCAGAGACGCGGACATGGCTCCTGGAAAATCCAGGATGCCTGGTACTGCCCCATGCCATGTCGGCCAAAATGATCAAGGAAGCCGGCGGAGACCTCGAGCGTGACCCGCACGGGCAGGTTGTACTTTCCCAAGCTGACCACGAATTCATCCGCGAAAAAGCCGAGGATGCCGGAACAATCCGCGTCCCCTCAACCGAATACCACTTCTTTGACACAGCGCCCTTGCCTGATATCAGGAGTGCGTCGGGTGGAACGCACGCCGCAGCTCCGCCCGATGAGGCTCAGTAGGATCCAGTGGGTTGCTAGAGGAGCCGGCACGGGTGCCGGCCGTTTCTGATTTCCTCGGACAAAAGGAAATCTGTGGGTGCAGCGTCATCGCTGCTGGTCTTAGAAGTTGTGGTTGGAACGCGGGCACATCGTCGGTCAGCGGGCGACGCTCACCGCCACGCGCACCGGCACGCCGGTGTCCAGTGATTCCTGGGCGGCATCCGCCACCCGGGAGGCGGCCACGGCGTCCTCCGGGGTGCAGGGGTTGTCTCGGCGGCCCAAAATCAGTTCGACGAAGGCGGCCATCTCGGACCGGTACGCCGCCTCGAACCGCTCGGCAAACGTCCGGTGGGGCTCCCCCGCCGGGAAAGTGACCCCGGCTTCGGCGGAAACGAGCGCCGTCTTGTCGTCCAGGCCGACCATCAGCGATCCGCGGGAGCCCTGGATTTCAAGTCGGACGTCGTGGCCAGCGCCGTTGTAGCGGCTGGCCGAGACCGTACCCATGCTGCCGTCGTCGAACGTCACCAGCGCGAGGGCCGTGTCGACGTCGCCGGCTGCGCCGATGGCCGGATCCCCGTTGTTGGAGCCCTTGGCGTATACCTCGACGATTTCCCGGCCGGTGAGCCAGCGCAGGATGTCGAAATCGTGGACCGAGCAGTCCCGGAACAACCCGCCGGAGCCGGCCAGGAACTCAACCGGGGGCGGCGTCATGTCGCAGGTGACGGCGCGCAAGGAGTGGATCCAGCCCAGCTCCCCGGCCTGGTAAGCGCGGCGGGCCTCGAGGTACCCGACGTCGAACCGGCGCTGATGCCCGATCTGCACCACCCCCCGCCGGTCCCGGATGTAGTCGAGCACCGGCAGGGCGTCGGCCACGTTCAGGGCCACGGGCTTTTCGCAAAAGACCGGGACCCCGGCGTCCACACCGGCCCGGATGAGCTCCGGGTGGGTCCCGGTTCCCGAAGCGATGACAAGGCCGTCCAGCCCGGAGGACAGCAGCGCGTCGACGGACGGCAGGAACTCGGCATCGAGGCCGGCTGCCACCTTCTTTGCATGTTCTTCGGCGACGTCCGTGAGCCGGAGCCGGACATGGATCCCTTCCGGATTCAAGACCTCGTTGAGGGCGGCGATGTTATTGGCGTGCATGACCCCGATCCGGCCCACCCCCACGAGTCCGAGGACTACGTCTTTCATGCGACCACCTTGGCGGGAACGGTGAATGCTGAACGGAAGGCCGCCAGTGCCGTATAGCTGTCGCCACTTGCCCACGCTTCCATGCCCACTGTCCCTTCGTAGCCTGCATCCGCCAGCGCCTTGGCGACGGCGGCGTAGTTGATTTCCCCGGTTCCGGGCTCACAGCGGCCGGGAACGTCAGCCACCTGGACCTCGCCGAGGTACGGCAGGGCGGCCCGGACCAGCTCAATCAGGTTCCCCTCCCCCAATTGGGCGTGGTAGAGATCCAGCATGAGCCTGGCGTTCGGGTGCCCGGCGGCCTGCACAAGCGCCAAGGTGTCCTTGGCACGGGCGAGCGGGATACCGGGGTGGTCCAGGATGGTGTTGAGG
>JBKPJW010000035.1:0-2368 GCA_046730875.1 Actinomycetota bacterium
TGCCGATGAAGTAGCAGGCGAAGATGCCGAAGAACCACGGGATGGCTGCCATCAGGCCGACGGCGATGCCCACCTTCTGCCCGGTCAGCTGGGCCACCTGCTGCGGCAGGTAGAACGTGACGCCGTAGACGGCGATCTGGAGGCAGAAGTAGATGATGGTGAAGTACCAGACCTTGCCGTTCTTCATGGCGGCAAGGACGCCGCGCGGGCCGGACTCTTCCTTGACCGTGTCTTCTAGCGCCATGACGTCCAGAAGCGCCCTCTTCTCGTCCTTGTTCAGGAACTTGGCGTCCTGCGGGCTGTTGATCAGGAAGAAGTACGCGGCGATGCCGGCGATGACCGCCAACATGCCTTCGACGAAGAACATGACCTGCCAGCCTTGGACGCCGGGCACCTGGTCGCCGATGTTGATCAGCCAGCCGGACAGCGGGGCACCCATCATCTGCGAGAACGGCTGGGCCAGGTAGAAGATGGCGAACATCTTGACGCGGACCTTGTTGGGGAACCACGCCGCCAGGAACATGATGACGCCGGGGAACAGCCCGGCCTCGGTGACACCCAGCAGGAAGCGCAGGATGATGAACGAGGTCTCGCCCTGGACGAACGCGAAGCAGGCGGAGACGATGCCCCACGTGATGGCGATGCGGGCCAGCCACACCTTTGCCCCGAACTTGGTCAGCAGCAGGTTGCTAGGGATTTCGAATAGGGCGTAGCCGATGAAGAAGATTCCGGCGCCCAGGGCGTAGGCTCCGGCGGTGATGCCTTTGTCCACGCCGAGGGCGGCTTCGGCGAAGCCCACGTTGGTGCGATCCAGGAAAGCGACTACATACAGGATGACCAGCATGGGCATGAGCCGGCGGGACGCCTTGGAGATGGCCGATTTAAGGACCGGCGTCTCCAGTAGGTCCCGAGTGGACGTTGTTGTTACGGACATCAAAAAACTCCTCGTCGAGCAATCAGTGGTGTAACTCAGTGGGATGAATCAGTTGGGAAGCGGAGAGAGCGGGCGGATCCGGCCGGACCAGGTCAGGTCAAGAGCGGCCGAATCCGGCCCGGGCAGACCAGACCGGACCCGGCCGGCCACGTCAGGCCAGACCGGATCCGGTTAGGGAATCTTTCTAGAGGCCGAAGGCGATCATCATGATCCCGGCCACGCAGGCAAGGATTCCGACGGCGAGATAGATCTTTCGCCCCTTGCTCCAGGATGCGAATCCGGAGGCGGCGGGGGTTTGGCTATGTTGCGCCACGGTGCTTCTTCCTTAGTGCATGTAGAGTCCGCCATCCACATTCAGCGTCTGGCCGGAGATGTATCCGGCGTCTTCGCTGATGAGGAAGGCGATGGCAGCTGCGATGTCCCGGGTGGAACCAACGCGGTTGACCACGAGATCTTTGGTGAGTTCGTCCTTGCGTTCCTCACTGAGGGTGCCACCCATGATGTCGGTGTCGATGGGGCCCGGAGAGATGGCGTTGACCGTGATGTCATACTCGCCCAGTTCGCGGGCCGTGGCGCGGGTCAGGCCGATCACTCCGGCCTTCGCCACCGAATACGGCGTCTTGGAGAACGTGCCGCCGCCACGCTGCGCGGAGACCGAGGAGATGTTGACAATCCGCCCGATTCCGTTCTTGACCATGGATTCCGCGACGCGACGGGTGGCGTAGTGGACACCGTTGAGGTTGATGTTGAGAACTCGGTCCCACTCGGCGGCGTCGAGCTCCAGGTAGGGAACGGGCGAGCTGACGCCGGCAACGTTGGCAAGGGCAACGATCTGCGGCAGCTCCGCCTCGATGGCGTCGATGGCCGCACGGACGGAGGCTTCGTCGGACACGTTGGCGCCGGCGCCGAAGGCCTTGACGCCGTGCTCGGCGGCCAGTTCCTTGGCGGCGGCCTTGCAGCGCGCGTCATCGAGGTCGATGATGCCGATGTTCCAGCCCTGCGCCGCCAGGTAGTTCGCGGTGCCGCGGCCGATGCCACGCTCGGAAACGGCACCGGTAATGATGGCGGTGCGTTCTGCGGGGAAAGTGGTCATGGGGTTGCTCCTGAAGTGAAAGAGGAAGAGTACGGACTCAGTTGATGGGGGCGGGGCCGAGCTCGTCGATGAGCTTCTGCATGGCCACGTATGCCTTGTTCCGGTAGGCGATCAGCTCCGGGGTCCGCTCGGCCGGGACGTTCAGGAACCCTGCCCCGGTCTTGGTGCCCAGCTTGCCGGCCTCCACCAGGTCGGTAAGGACCTTCGGGGTGGCGAAGCGTTCCGGGAAGTCGGTCTGGAGCGACTTGTAGCAGAAGTTGTAGACATCCAGGCCGGCCATGTCGGCGATCGCGAACGGGCCGAAGAACGGCAGCCGGAAGCCGAAGGTGGTCCGGACCAGG
>JBKPJW010000036.1:0-11524 GCA_046730875.1 Actinomycetota bacterium
TCCGTTCCGGCGCCACCCCGCAGTGCCCGCGCACCGGAGCATGCCTCCGTGCGCAGCGTCCGATTCAACAGCGTTCGACTCAACAACGTCCGATTCAACACAGTCCGATTCAGTACCGTCCGATTCAAAACAGTGCCCGATCCACTAGCACCACAACGGAGATCCACGTGTCAGAACCCACTGCCCCCGCGCCGTCCGGCCGCGACTCCACCTCCGGCTTCCGGCCCGCTGCGGTTGCCGCGGTGCCGCTGGCAGCCATCGGCGAGTCGATCGGCGTCGTCGTTCCCGGGGCATCCAGTTCCGTCCCGGTGACCGGGATCTCCCTGAACTCCCGATCGGTGCGACCCGGAGACCTCTACGTTGCCCTGCCCGGCGCCACGCGGCACGGGGCCGACTTTGTGTCCCAGGCTGTCGACGGCGGCGCCGTAGCCGTCCTGACGGACGATGCCGGTGCACGCATGCTGGCACTCTCCAGCGACATCCCCGTCCCCGTTCTGGTCGCCGGCGAGCCGCGCAGCGTGGTGGGCCGGCTGTCCGCACTCATCTACCAGTCCCGGCCCGACGGCGCCGGGACGCCTGCCCTCTTCGGCGTGACAGGCACTAACGGCAAAACCACCACCACCTATTTCATCAATGCCCTTCTGCAGGCGCTGGGCAAACGGACCGGGCTGATCGGGACGATTGAGATCCTTGCCGGCGGCGAACCGATACCCAGCCTGCTGACCACCCCCGAATCCACGGATGTGCACGCACTGCTCGCGCTCATGCGTGAACGCGGGCTGGATGCCGCCTCCATGGAGGTCTCCTCGCACGCCGTGTCCTTCCACCGCGTGGACGCGGTGGTATTCGACGTCGCGGGCTTCACGAACCTGACCCAGGATCACTTGGACCTGCACGGGACCATGGAGGAGTACTTCCAGACCAAGGCACGGCTGTTCACCCCGGACCGCGCCCGCGCCGCCGTCGTCACCGTTGACGATGCCTGGGGCCAGCAGCTCGCCGCCGCAGCCGAAATTCCCGTGACAACCCTGGCCGCGACCGGCGACCCCGGCAACGGGGACCGGTCCCCGGACTGGACTGTGGCCGAAACGGCCCAGCGCGGGCTTGGCTCCGACTTTCTGCTCCGGCACCGCGACGGCGCCACACTGCGCGTCCACACCGGGCTGCCGGGAAGCTTCAACGTCGCCAACGCCGCGCTGGCCACTGTCATGGTGCTTGCCGGCGGCCACGAGCCTGCCGCCGTGCAGGCCGCCCTCGACGCCGGCGACCCCTTCACCGTTGCCGTGCCCGGCCGGATGCAGCTTGTATCCACGGCTCCGGCCGCCGTGGTGGACTTCGCCCACAACCCGGACGCCCTGCAGCGCGCCCTCGAAGCGGTCCGATCTCCGAAACCCGGCTCCAAGGTGATCGTCGTCTTTGGCGCCACCGGACAGCGCGACCAAAGCAAGCGCCCCGCCATGGGCGCCATCGCGGCCCGGCTGGCGGACACCGTGATCGTCAGCGACGATGACCCTCACGACGAGGACGCGGCCGCCATCCGCAAGGACGTTCTTGCCGGCGCCCTTGCAGCCAAAGACAGCGAAGGCCTGGACTGCACAATCCTCGAGGTCTTCCCGCGCGACGCCGCCATCTTCAGGGCCGTAGAGCTCGCCAGGGCCGAGGACACCATCCTCGTGGCCGGCCGCGGTCACGAAGTGTGGCAGGAGGTCAAGGGGGTCAACGTTGCCCTGGATGACCGGGTGGAGCTCCGGCGCGCCTTGACAGGACGGGGATTCACCGTTCTCGAAGACCACCGGATAGAGTCCTAAACCGAGATGATTGCACTAACAGCGGCGGAAATCGCCGACATAACCAACGGCCGGCTCGCCGCGGACCCGGGTATCACCCCCGCCTCCGTGGTGACCGACTCCCGCGAGGCCACGGCGGGTTCCCTCTATGTGGCCAAGCCCGGGGAGAGCGCCGACGGTCACGACTTTGTGGGCGCCGCCTTTGACCGGGGCGCCGTCCTGGCGCTCGTGGAGCGCGACGTCACCGACGACGCCGGAACGAAGTACCCCGCCGTCGTCGTGGAGGACGCTGTCCTCGCCATGGGGGCACTGGCAGCTGAATCCGTCCGCCGGATCCGCGCCCGCCGCGCCGCCGAGGGCGCCGCGTTCACCGTGGTCGGCATCACGGGCTCCGCCGGCAAGACCACCACGAAGGACCTGCTGGCCGGAATATTCGCCGCGTCCGATGCCGACGGCACCACGGTCGCGCCGCAGGGGTCCTACAACGGCGAGGTCGGTGTCCCCCTCACCGTCTTCAAAGCCGACTACGACACCCGCTACCTCGTCATCGAAATGGGTGCTACGGGCATCGGCCATATCCAATACCTCGCGGATATGGTCCGGCCGGAGATCGGCGTCGTCCTCGGCGTCGGCACCGCCCATGCCGGAGAATTCGGCGGCATTGACAATATCGCCGTCGCCAAGGGTGAACTCGTCGAGGCCCTTTCGGCCGAAGGCACCGCAGTGCTGAACCTGGATGATGCCCGCGTCGCCGCGATGGCCGCCCGGACCCGTGCCCGCGTGCTGGGCTACACTTCCGGCGCAGCCGGAGAAGCCACAGCCGGAGAAGGCACAGCCGGTGCCGACCAGGCGAACAGCAACCAGTCGAACGTGGTTCGGGCCGCGGGCATGGAACTGAACGCCGCAGGCCATCCCGAATTCGAGCTCCACCTGCCCGGTGACGTGACAGGTCAGCAGAAGACAGGTCAACAGGGGACACCACGGCAGGGGCCAAGCCGACACCACGTCTCAGCCAAGCTGATCGGCGCCCATCACCTCGCCAACCTCCTTGCGGCTGCGGCCGCGGCGCACGCTGCCGGGATTCCCGGCGCCCAGATCGCGGCCTCACTCAGCGCCCAGACCGCCGCCAGCCGGTGGCGGATGGAGCGCACGGAACGTCCCGACGGCGTGACCGTCATCAACGACGCCTACAACGCCAATCCGGAGTCCATGCGGGCAGCGTTGCGCACGCTGGCCGAACTGGGCCGCGGCCGCCGCACCTGGGCGGTCCTGGGCGCCATGTTGGAGCTGGGGCCGGAGTCCATCCGCGAGCACATGACGGTCGGCACACAGGTGGTGCGGCTCAACATCTCCCGCCTCGTCGTGGTGGGCCGGGAGGCCCGCTCGCTGTACGTCTCTGCCGTCAACGAGGGCTCCTGGGGCGATGAATGTGTTTTCGCCGAGACCGCGGACGACGCCTACGAACTCCTCCAGGCCGAGCTCCGGCCAGGGGACCTGGTCCTGTTCAAGTCATCGAACGGCATCGGGCTGCGCCACTTGGGGGATCGTATAGCATTACCCCCACAAGCCCCCGAAGACTCTTCCGAGCGACGTGCTGAGGGTCCTGCCGCAACCGCCACCGAAGGGAGTTCACAGCTGTGATTGCACTGCTGATGGGCGCCGGCATGGCGCTGCTCCTCTCGTTTGTGGGCACCCCGCTGTTCATCCGGTTCCTGGTCCGCAAGGGCTATGGACAATTCATCCGCGACGACGGACCGACGTCCCACCACACCAAGCGCGGCACGCCCACCATGGGCGGCACCATTGTGGTCATGGCCGTCGTCGTCAGCTACCTGCTCACCCACCTGATCATGTGGATGATGAACCCGGACTCCCAGGGGCCCACCGCTTCGGGACTGCTCCTGCTGTTCCTCATGGTCGGCATGGGACTCGTCGGCTTCCTGGATGACTTCATCAAAATCTCTGCGCAGCGGAGCCTGGGATTGAACGCCAAGGCCAAGCTGATCCTGCAGGCTGCCGTGGGCATCATTTTTGCCGTGCTGGCGCTGAACTTCCCGAATGCCGACGGCGTAACCCCGGCTTCTACCCAAATCTCGCTAGTGCGCGACATCCCGTGGCTCAACCTGGCCTTCGCCGGATCCGTGCTCGGCGCCATCCTGTTTGTCCTCTGGTCCAACCTGATCATCACCGCCGCGACCAACGGCGTGAACCTCACCGACGGCCTCGACGGCCTGGCCGCCGGCGCCTCCGTCATGGTGTTCGGGGCGTACACGCTTATGGGCATCTGGCAGAACAACCAGGCCTGCGGGTCGCCACGGCAGGCCGGCGGCGGCTGCTATTCGGTCCGCGACCCCCTGGACCTTGCCTTGCTGGCCGCCATCCTGAGCGCGGCCCTAGTCGGGTTCCTGTGGTGGAACACCTCGCCCGCGAAGATCTTCATGGGAGACACGGGATCGCTGGCTATCGGCGGCGCCGTCGCAGCCTTCGCCATCCTGTCCCGCACGGAACTTCTGCTGGCCTTCATCGGCGGCCTCTTCGTCCTGATCACCCTCTCGGTCATCATTCAGGTGGGCTACTTCAAACTCACCAAGGGCAAACGGTTCTTCAAAATGGCACCGCTGCAGCACCACTTCGAACTCAAAGGCTGGGCCGAAGTGACGGTGGTGGTCCGGTTCTGGATCCTGTGCGGGTTGTTCGTCGCCGCTGGCCTGAGCATCTTCTACGCCGAATGGGTGGTACTGCTGTGACCGGACCAATCCCTGCCCCGCTCACCACCTCGCCGCGGCTGCAGAATCTCACCACCTGGGATTCCGACTGGTCCGGCCTCCGCGTCGTGGTCACCGGCATCGGCGTCTCCGGCTTTGCCGCCGCCGATACCCTGATCGAGCTCGGCGCCCGGGTGGTGGTGGTTGATGCCGCCACGAGCGCCAAGGCGCAGGCCCAGGCTGACACGCTCCGGATCGTCGGCGCGGTGGATGTCCTGCTCGGCGAAGCAGCCGTGGAGTCTGTTCCGAAGATCGACGGACAGAAACCGGACCTGGTGGTCACGTCCCCGGGCTGGCGCCCGGACCAGGCCCTGCTCGCCGCAGCCGCGCGGGCGCATATTCCGGTGTGGGGCGACGTCGAGCTGGCCTGGCGGCTCCGCGAACGCAAGGGCCGCAAGACCGCCGACTGGCTGACTATCACCGGCACCAACGGCAAAACGACCACTGTGGGCCTGACCGAGTCCATGCTCCAGGCGGCCGGGCTCAAGGCGATCGCCGTGGGCAACGTCGGGACCCCGATTTTGGACGCCCTCCGTGATCCGGTGGACTACGACGCCTTCGCGGTGGAACTGTCCAGTTTTCAGCTCCACTGGAGCCACTCGGTTTCGCCGGTGGCCAGCGTGTGCCTGAACGTCGCCGAAGACCATGTGGACTGGCATGGTTCCTACGCTTCCTACCTGGCCGACAAAGCCAAGGTCTACGCGAACACGCAGAAGGCGTGCATCTACAACGCCGAGCAGATCGAGACCGAGCGCATGGTCGAGGACGCGGACGTGGTGGAAGGCTGCCGGGCCGTGGGCTTCACCACCCTCACGCCGTCCATCAGCATGCTCGGTGTCGTGGAGGGGCTGTTAGTGGACCGCGCGTTCATCGCCGAACGCAAGGACAGTGCGGCCGAACTCGCCTCGATGGCCGACCTGGGGTCGGCTGCACCCCGCCACATGGTGGCCAACGCGCTTGCTGCCGCTGCCCTGGTCCGCGCCTACGGGGTGGAGGCGTCCGCGGTCCGCGACGGACTGCTGAACTACCTTCCGGGGGACCACAGGATCCAGCCGGTGGCCCGGCATGAGGGTGTCCTCTGGGTCAACGATTCCAAGGCCACCAACCCGCACGCCGCCGCAGCTTCACTATCCTCGTTCCAGAACGTGGTGTGGATTGCCGGAGGCCTGTCCAAGGGCGTCAATTACGACTCCCTGATCCGGGAACAGCGCAGCCGGCTGAAGGCTGTGGTCCTGATCGGTGCTGACACTTCCGATCTGCAGGCTGCGCTGAAGCGACACGCGCCGGATGTCCCCGTGATCGGGCCGGCCAAGGGCGAGACTGAAGAGGTGCAGACTGCCGTAACGGCCAAAGCCGACGCAGGCCCTTCGCCGATTTTCGGTGAGACTGTGATGGCCCAGGCTGTTGCCTCGGCGGCGCAGCTGGCCGCCTCCGGTGACACTGTGCTGCTGGCCCCGGCGGCTGCTTCCATGGATCAGTTCTCTTCCTATGCTCACCGTGGCGATGCCTTCATCGAAGCTGTCCGCGAGCTCGTGGAAGGGCAGGCTCAGACCGGCGAGGAGTAACAATGGTCAGCGCGCCCACACGTACGACGACGGCACGAACCGCCGGCGGCAAGTCCGCCGGCAGCAGCGCCCTTCCGGCGCCTGCAGGGTCGCCGGCCGGCAGGTCCGCCGTCACGCCCGCAGCACGGGTGCGTGCCTGGAACCGCGGATTCTGGTCCGCGCTGGAAGGCACGGGCAAGTCCCGCAACGGCTCCACGTACTACCTGATCCTCGGTTCCACCCTGGCCCTGACGGCGATCGGCATCATGATGGTCCTCTCCGCCTCCAGCGTGGAAGCCATCGCGGCGGGGGAGTCGCCGTACTCCGCCGCCCTCAAACAAGGTCTATTCGCCGCGATAGGCGTCTTCGCGATGTTTGTCCTCTCACGCGTCAATGTCGTGTGGCTCAGGCGAATCGCCTGGCTTGTCATGGGGCTGGCCATCGTGCTGCTGGGCCTGGTCCTGCTCGTGGGGCGCAGCGCCCTGGGCAACCAGAACTGGATCGACGTCGGACCGTTCACCTTCCAGCCCTCCGAGGCCGCCAAGCTGGCCCTCGCGCTCTGGATGGCCACGGTGCTTGACCGCAAAACCAAACTCCTCCACGAATGGCGGCACGCCTTCATTCCAGTCGTGTTCCCGGGAGCCATCGCCGTCCTGGTACTCATCCTTGCCGGAAACGACCTCGGCACGGCCATGATCGTGATGATCATCGTCGGCGCCGCGCTCTTCTTCGCCGGAGTGCAGCTCTACCTCTTCGGCATAGCCGGGGCCGTCCTGGCCCTGGGCACCGTGATCCTTGCTGTCACGAGCCCGAACCGGATGTGCCGCATCCTGTCATGGACGGGCCAGACGTGCGCGGACGGCTCCGACCTGAACTACCAGTCCACGAACGGTTTGTACGGGCTGGCCTCCGGTGGATGGTTCGGGGTCGGCCTGGGCCAGAGCCGGCAAAAGTACAGCTGGATCCCGGAGGCCCACAACGACTTCATCTTTGCGATCATCGGCGAGGAACTCGGATTGGTCGGCACGCTCGTGGTGCTGGTCCTTTTCGCCATCCTTGGCACCGCCATCTACCGCGTCGTCGTCGCACAGCACGATGTCTTCCACCGCGTCCTGGCCGGCGCCATCATGGTCTGGCTGCTGGGCCAGGCCAGCGTCAACATGGCCGTGGTCACCGGGCTGGCACCTGTGGTCGGCGTCCCGCTGCCGTTCATCTCGTACGGCGGCTCGGCGCTGCTGATGTCGCTGTGTGCAATCGGCGTCGTCCTGTCCCTGGCCCGGGCGCAGATGGACCCGGGCATGCAGCCGAAGAAGCTACTGAAGTTCGGCCCCGCCGCGTTCGCGAATTCCGTGCGGCGGGCCCGCGTTGCCCGGGCGGCCGCCGCCAGGGCATCCACAAATGCTGCCCGGAACCCGGCCAGCAAATCCGCCAGCAAATCCGCACCCAAAAGCCCCGCAGCCAAGAGCGCCGCGCCCAAAGCTCCCGCAAGCAAGAACCCCGCAGCCAAGAACCGTACGAAAGCGTAAACAGCCCTTCATGAACTCCGAGTCGTCCTTGTCCGTGGTCCTTGCCGGCGGCGGAACCGCCGGTCATATCAGCCCGCTGCTGGCCATCGCCAGTGCCCTCCGGCAGTCCCGCCCCGGGGTGCAGCTCCTGGCCGTCGGCACCGCCGACGGGATGGAAGCCCGGCTGGTCCCGGCGGCCGGGCTGGATCTGGCCACCATCAGCCGGGTCCCGCTTCCCCGCAAGCCTTCCGTGGACCTGCTCCGGCTTCCCGGCCGAATGGCCGGCGCGGTGAAGCAGGCGGGCTCCATCCTTGATGAGGCCGGGGCCGACGTCCTGGTAGGCGTCGGCGGCTATGTGTGCACGCCGATGTACCTCGCGGCCCGCCGCCGCAAGATCCCCATCGTGGTCCACGAGGCCAACACCCGTCCCGGTCTGGCGAACCGTGTGGGCGCCCGCCTCGGCGCCCACGTGGCCGTCGCCTTCGCCGCCACCAAACTGGGCAGCGCCCGGCACGTCGGCATGCCGATGCGCCCCGAGATTTCCGGACTGGACCGCGAGGCCGCCCGGGCGGGCGCACGGCAGGCACTCGGACTGGACCCGGACAAGCCGACGCTGATCGTCACCGGCGGCTCTTCGGGCGCCCAGAGCATCAACCGGTCCCTCGCCGCGGCCGTGGGGGCCCTCGCCGACGCCGGGGTGCAGACCCTGCACATCACCGGCCGTGGCAAGACTGTGCACGACGCCGACGGCATGGCGCTTAACGCGCCAGGCTACCGGCAGGTGGAGTACGTCGATGGCATGGAAAACGTCTATGCCGCGGCCGACCTGCTGCTGGCCCGTGCCGGAGCGGCCACGGTCTGCGAGGTGGCGGCGGTGGGCGTGCCCGCCGTCTTCGTCCCCCTGCCCATCGGCAACGGCGAGCAGGCGTTGAACGCTGCGGGCCTTGTCGCCGCAGGCGGCGCCCTGATCGTCGACGACAAGGACTTCTCCGCTGACTGGATCCGCGGGAATATCATTCCGCTCCTGCAGGACAAGGACAAGCTTGCCCGGATGGCCGCCGGCTCCGAACACCTCGGCATCCGGAACGCGGACAGGCGCATGGCCGATCTCATCCTCGAAGTCGCGTCGTCGACCCAGCATCGCAGGAATTCGACCCAGCATCGCAGGAATCCGACCGAGCACGGCAGGAAGCAGTAGACCTATGACCCAGCCCCAGCACGACACGCATTCCCTGGCGTCCCTCGGCCGCGTTCACTTCATCGGCATCGGCGGCGTCGGCATGTCCGCCGTTGCCCGCATCATGGTGGCGCGCGGGATTCCTGTGAGCGGCTCGGACGCGAAGGAGCTGCCGGTCATGGCGGACCTCGCAGCCGCCGGAGCCCGGATCGCGGTGGGCTATGGGTCTGAAAACCTTGGCGACGCCCAGACCGTGGTGGCCGGCTCTGCGATCCGGCCCGACAATCCCGAGCTCGCGGCAGCCCGCGCCGCCGGGCTCCCGGTGCTGCACCGCTCCGAGGCGCTGGCCGCCACCATGGCGCAGGACACCGTGGTGGCCGTCGCCGGAACGCACGGCAAGTCCACCACGACCTCCATGATCACAGTGCTGCTACAAGGTGCCGGGCTGGACCCGTCCTTCGCAATCGGCGCCAACGTCCCCGCGCTCGGCGTCAACGCCGCGCACGGCACATCGGGGATCTTCGTCGCCGAGGCCGACGAGTCGGACGGCTCCTTCCTGAACTACCGGCCCGCGATCGCCGTGGTGACCAACGTCGAACCGGACCACTTGGACTTCTACGGCACCGCCGACGCCGTCTATGCCTCCTTCGACAGCTTCACGGCACTGCTCCCGGCGGACGGCGTGCTGGTGGCCTGTGCTGATGACCCCGGAGCCAGGGCCCTGGCCGAACGAACCCTGGCCCGCGGCAACACCCGCGTGGTCCTGTACGGCACGGCGGCTGACGCCGCCGTCCGCCTGCATGACGCCGAACCGGGCCGCATGGCGATCTCGACGGCGGCGGGCACCTTCGGCGTCGAACTCCAGGTTCCGGGCCGGCACAACGCGCTCAACGCTGCCGCCGCCTTCGCGGTTGCGGTCGAGCTCGGTGTTGCCCCGGACACCGCGGCGCAGGCTCTGGCCCACTTCTCCGGCGCCTCACGCCGCTTCGAGTTCAAGGGGGAGGGGCGCGGCGTCCGCGTCTACGACGACTATGCCCACCACCCCACCGAAGTGCGCGCCGCCTTGTCCGCCGCGCGGACCGTCGCCGGGCAGCACAAGGTGCACGTCCTCTTCCAGCCGCACCTGTTTTCCCGGACCCGCGAATTTGCCCGTGAATTCGCCGATGCCCTCAACACGGCGGACACGGCCCTGGTCCTGGACATCTACCCGGCCCGTGAAGATCCCATTCCCGGGGTCACCAGCGCGCTGATCGCCGAGCACCTCGGGGCCGGGGGCAGCCTGGTGGGACCGGGCGGGGAAGCGGTGCAGGCGCTGCTGGCGGCCGCCGGACCCGGGGACATCGTACTGACCGCCGGCGCGGGCGACGTCACGGCCTACGGGCCGCAGATCGTCGACGCCCTGACGGTCGGGGACGCCCGTGCCTAGCACCAGGCGCCCCACCTACCGCGGAGGATCTTCGGGAACCGGCACCCGTCCGCCGTCTGCCGAAAGAGGCACGGACGTCATTTCGGCAACCAAGGCCGCCGCGGACACGGGGAGCGGCAGGGCGCAGAACACGCAGAACCCGCCGGGCACCCCGGGCGGCGGGCCCGGAAATGTGCTGTCCTTCCCCGAGCCCAAGGGAAAACGCCGCAAACGCATCCTCCTGGGCACCGTCGGCATCGTTGCCGTCCTCATAGCGGGGATTGTCGCGGCCGCCGTCTACTCGCCTGTCCTCGCCTTGCGGACGGTCAGCGTGGAGGGCACGCGGCTGCTCAGCCAGGATCAGGTACAGACCGCCCTCGCGCCGCTCCAGGGCAAGCCCTTGCCGCAGGTCAGCGAGGAGGACGTCACAGCCCTCCTGAAGCCGCTGGTCCAGGTCAAGGACGTCACCGTGACGGCGCTGCCGCCGTCCACCCTGCGGGTACGCGTCACCGAACGGATTCCCGTGGCCCAGGTCAAACAGGGCGAAACGTTCCAACTGGTGGACGTCGACGGCGTCCAGCTAAGCAGCACCAAGGACGCCGCCTCGGTGCAACTTCCTGTGATCGACGGCGGCAGCGGAACGCTCCCCAAGGATTTGTTCCAGGCCATCACCGCAGTCCTGGGGGCGCTGCCGGCGGATGTGCTGGCCAGACTCTCCAACGCCTCCGCGGCCTCGGCCGACGCCGTCGAGCTCAAGCTCGTCGACGGGCAGACGATCGTCTGGGGCAACGCGGGGGAGAAGGAGCTGAAGGCGCGGGTGCTCTCGGCCCTCCTAAAGGTCCCCGCGGACGCCAAGAACCCGGTGAAGGTGTACGACGTCAGCGTGCCCCGGCACCCGGTTACCCGGTAGCCTGCCATCACTTTCGCCGCGATCCGGCAGGCGGGAGCGACGGCTGCGCGTGCCGGGGCGATTCCGGTACGGTCCGGGTAAGACCCGGGGATCGTCCGGGCGTCCCCCCGGGGGAGTCCAGCTGCCTCAGGGACCACATTCAGGGGCCATTTCACCGGTATTCCCGCGACACGCCCCGGGCGGTAATTGAATGTCCCCTGCATAGCAAATACCGTCACAGACATGAGTTACTTGACATAACTATAACCTTCAAGTCGAAGGTTAGGGTTAAAACCTTCAAGCCGGACTCGATCAGTTTTCGCATTAGTACACGAACAAGGGACACGTAACGTGGCAGCTCCGCAGAATTACTTGGCCGTCATCAAGGTCGTCGGCATCGGCGGCGGTGGCGTGAACGCAGTCAACCGCATGATCGAGGTCGGTCTTCGCGG
>JBKPJW010000037.1:0-1279 GCA_046730875.1 Actinomycetota bacterium
GCCGTCTACCTGCAGGAGACAAGGGCCTTGGAGGCGACGCTGCTGGGTCTGACCGGCGGGGGGAAGCTCGGGGAAATCTTCTCCCGGCACACCACCAACCCCATGGTGCGCGACCGCGCCGTGGTCTTCGATGTCTCCAGCATTGACGAGACCGAAACCGACCTCCAGGCTGCCATTCTGCTCGCGTGCTGGTCCTACGGCTTCGGCACCGTCAACGTCGCCAACGCCCTCGCGGACGCCGGGCTGGAACCGCGCCGGAACTACTTCGTCGTCCTCGACGAGCTCTGGCGGGCACTGCGCGCCGGCAAGGGCATGGTGGACCGGGTGGACGCCCTGACCCGCCTCAACCGCTCAGTCGGCGTCGGGCAGGTCATGATTTCCCACACCATGTCCGACCTGCTGGCACTGCCGGCAGAGGAAGACCGGATGAAGGCCCGCGGATTCGTCGAACGCTCCGGCATGGTCATCTGCGGCGGCCTCCCCGCCTCCGAAATGCCGCTGCTGACCGCAGCGATACCGCTCTCGCGACAGGAACAGCAAAAGCTCATCTCCTGGCAGGACCCGCCCGCCTGGGACTCCCGCGGCGGCGACGTCGAACCTCCCGGACGCGGGAAATTCCTGATCAAGGTCGGCGGCCGCCCCGGCATCCCCGTCCAGATCGGCCTCACTTCCATCGAGGCCTCCCTGAACGACACCAACAAGCGCTGGCACGCCCCGGCAGAAGCCCTGCTGGAAGCGGCCGCTCCGATCCAGGTAGAGGGTGCAGCATGAGTGCTCCGAACCGTAAAGGCACAGGGCTCGGCGACGGGCTGGGGATCTGGCTGGCCATCGGCGCAGCTGTCGTCATTGGGGGCGGCAGCTGGGTCTCGGCACATCTCGGATCCTGGATGGCCGGCCTTGCCTCGCCCCCGGCCCACCCGATTGATCTGGTGGCCGGACTGGCCAAGGGCCGGGTGCCTTGGCCCGTCCAGTCCACCATCGTCGCCTGCGTGCTCCTCGGAATATTGATTGCCCTGACGGTGACGGTATTGGTGCTCCGCTCCCGAACGGCGCACAAGCGCACCCGGGTGGATAAGGCCGCCGTCCACATGGGCCGGGGCAAAGACCTCGATCACCTGGGCACCAAAGGGGCCACGGCCACGGCAGTGCGTCTCGGCGTGGAGAACTCCACAGGGGTGCGGCTTGGCCGCAGCGTCGCCGGGAAACGCCCGCTGTGGGCTTCCTGGGAGGACATGCTGATCCTCATCGCCGGTCCCCGCACGATGAAGACCACCTCCTA
>JBKPJW010000038.1:0-3885 GCA_046730875.1 Actinomycetota bacterium
GGCCAGCACAATCACGAAGACGCCGAAGTAGTACGCCCATTCGTCAGCAATCCCTGCTTCCGCAGCCACCAGGCCTGCCCAGCCGAGCGCCACGAAGCGGAGCCCAGCTAATCCGGTCATCGCTCACACCTCATTCCATACTCCGCCGTGTACGTAATGGCGGTCCCGCGTTGCCCGCGTTTGTTCTGCGGCCGTGACCCCGCGACGACGCCGGGATGGCCTCTGTATACGCTTGTGGCCCGGGCTGCGTCAAGACCACGCTGCGGTCACAACCCGGCCCGGCGTATCAGCTCTTATCCGCCCTCGGATGCCTTCGCGGCTTTGACAGCGGCCTTGGCGGCCTGCTTGCTGGCGCGCACTTTTTGCAGCGACTCGGGGTCTACGATGTCGGCGACAGAAAGATATGCACTCTCCTGGCCATAGGGATCGGCAGCCTCTTGCCAGCCTGGTGCCTGGAGTCCGCATTGCTTGCCGAGTAGAGCGAGGAAGATTTTTGCCTTTTGCTCTCCGAAGCCGGGCAAAGCCTTCAGCCTGCGCAGCACTTCCTGGCCGTCAGGCTCGCCCTGGTTCCAGATGGCAGTTGCGTCCCCATTCCACTCGCGCTGGACGGTCGCGGCGAGGTCCTGGACGCGATTGGCCATGGAGCCAGGGAAGCGGTGGATGGACGGACGCTCTTTGAAGACTTCCACGAAGCCTGCCGGGTCATATTCGGCGATTGCGGCAGGGGACATGGATCCGATGCGCGTCCGGATCTTTTCGGGGCCGGCAAACGCCGACTCCATGGTCACCTGCTGGTCAAGCAGCATGCCGATTAGCAGTGCAAACGCGTCATTGCTGAGCAGTTGGTCGGCGGCGGGGTCGCCAGTGAGATGCAGTTCCATGCGCCCATCCTCCCACCTGCGCCGATCGGCGTCATGGCATATACACGGGTTGATGGGAGGTCTACTTGTCCCGCTGTGCGCCTACCTTCGCTGTCTCAGACGGAGGTCGGCACGATGTTGTGGTTGAGTCGGAAGAGGTTGTGCGGGTCGAAGCGGTTCTTCAGTGCCACCAGTCGGTCATATGTCTCCGGCCCGTAGGCCTGGCGTGCGGCCTCGGTGATGTCTTGCCCGACTTCTGCGCCGAGGAAGTTAACGTACTGGCCGTGCTCTCCGAAGGGCTGCATGAGAGTGTAGGCCTTCCGGGCGAATGCGCTCAGCCTCTCGTCCTCCGCCGGGTCGTGCCAGAAGCCGTAGATGTTCAGCCAGTACTTCGCCGAGCGGTTGGGAAACGCGGTGGCCTCCTCCGGCACACGCCCAAAGGCCCCTTCCATGTGGTGAATATCGATTCCGGTCCCGAACCAGGTCACCTCAGAGGCGAAACCGACCAGGACGTCGACGGCAACATCATCCATCCGGGAAAACGACACGTTCTTCCAGTACCCCCGGGAGCCCTTGGGAAAGAGACTGTCCATCGCAGACTGCCACTCCAGCCAGGCGGTCGGGGCCACTTCCTCCTCGTCTGGGGGTGCGGCGTCGCGCAGTTGCTCGATCAGTTCCAGCCCGGACTGGTGGTTGTCCGAAGCCCAGGCAAAGCCGATGACCATCCACGGCTCCTCGCCCATCTCGAAGTCGGGCGGGAGCACCAGGAAGGAGATAATCGGGTTCATCTCATCGGGTAGGTCCTGCGTCCACCGGCCGAACGCGCTCAGCGCGCTCCTCCAGCGGGCCGGGCGGTAGAAGAAGTTCCCACCCAGTACTGCAGCCGGCAGAGGCCGGGCGCGGAAGGTGAAGGATGTCACCACTCCGAAGTTTCCGCCCCCGCCGCGCAACCCCCAGAACAGCTCGGGGTTATCCTGTTCGCTGGCGCGTAGGTGCTCTCCGGTGGCCGTGATGACATCGGCGGAGACCAGATTGTCCAGGCTCAGCCCGTTGGACCGGGTCAGCCAGCCCACTCCTCCGCCGAGGGTCAGCCCGGCGACACCTGTGGCGCTGATCACCCCAAGCGGCACGGCCAATCCGTGCGTGGCGGTGGCCCGATCCACGTCTGCCAGGGTCGCCCCGGGTTCGACGGTCACGAGCCGGTGTTGCACATCGACCTCCACACCGCGCAACTGGCCCAGATCCAGCACGAGGCCGCCTTCGACAGTGCCGTGGCCGGCAATGTTGTGCCCGCCCCCGCGTACGGCAAGCGGCAGACCGGTGCGCCGGGCCGTGTGCAGGACGGGATCAATGTCTCCGACGGCTGCCGCCCGGATGACCGCCCGCGGACGCACGTCGATCATGCCGTTCCAGACCGCCCGAGCTTCGTCGTACAAAGGATCCTGCGGTTCGATCACCGACCCCGCCAGGTGCCCGCGCAATTCCTGCAGGGCGCGGTCCGCTTCGCCGCCCTGCAGCTCCTGGGGTGTGCTCATCGGTCTGCTGCCTCCGTGTCATGGGGGTTGGTACCCCCGGTCCAATGGTGGATTTGATCTCGCCGGGGTCGGCGCTGCAGGGCGATACTTTCAGCCGCCAAGGCACTGGAACAGTTCGCGGTGTCCACAGTATAGATTTGCCCGTTGCGCCGGACAACGGTCAGCGTGGAGTGCCCCTCTGATTGACAGGGGGCGGGCAGGCCCGAGCCGGACTATCCAGCCGTCCGCGCATACGTCGCTGAAACCCGGCGGTAGACCGGGGTCAGGAAGGCCAGCAGCGCGGCCGCGATCATGATGATACCGGCGATGAGGAACACCAGGGCGATGCCGCGGGAGACGCCCTCGCCCAGCAGCGGGGCCAGCTGGGCGGCGCCCTCAGCTGACCGCGCGTACGGGATGATCCAGGCCTGGGCGATCGGCGCGATGAGGAACGCGGTAATCGGCGCTGCCGCGGACTCGAACGCCATAGCGAATCCGAACACCCGGCCCTGCCGGTGCAGAGGCACCACCTGCTGGATGACGGTCTGCTCGGCGGCTTCCACGAAAGGCACCAGGACCAGGTAGAGCCAGATGCCGGCGATGTACAGCCACGCCCACTCGCGCAGGGTGAACACCGCACCGAGGACCCCCATCAGGACCACCGCGATGAGCATGGTGCGCAAGGGGTTGGCCCCGAGTCCGAACTTGCCGATCAGGGCGCCGCCCACGATGAACCCGGTGGCGCCGAGCGCGAAGTAGGTGCCCCAGAGCTCCACGGGGAACATCTCGAGGCCGTAGGGATCCATCAGCGCCATGTAGACGCCGCCGATGAAATTGTTAAACGTAGAGAACAGGATCAGCGCGAACAGTCCGGAAATGGCCAGCACGGCAGCAAGTGAGCCGCGCAGGTCGAATCCGCCGTGCGCGTCCGTAGCGGCTGCGCGCACCTCCTCGGGCATGCGCAGCATCAGCAGGTGTGCGAATGCCAACGCCGTGAGCACCAGGGCGACGACGATCGTCCAGCCCATGCCCAGCAGCCCGACCGAGAGCCCGGAGAGCACCGAAGTGATGATGAACATCAGTCCCTGCACCATGCCTACCAGCCCGTTGGCGTTGGCCCGCCGATCGGGCTCGATGAGGATGGTGACCGTGGTGGAGAGGGCAATGTTGCGCATGTTTTCCACGACGGCGCCGACCAGGATGACCAGGGAGAAGACCCAGAACCAGGGCTGTGCCAGATCCAGCAGCGTTGCGGCCGGTGTCAGCAGGAACATGATCCCTGACAGCACGAACATCACCAGCGTGAAGCCGGCGGCGAAGCGCATCACGGCCAGCTTCCGGTGGCGGTCCACGAAGGTGCCGAAGCTGATGCAGGACAGGGCGATCAGCAGCATGTACGCGCCGCCGACCACCCCGGTGGCGATCACGTTGCGCGTCTGCAGGTACACCCAGAACGTCAAGGCGAACCACAGGTAACTGGTCGTGATATTGGCCAGGGCGGTGTTCACCAG
>JBKPJW010000039.1:0-6304 GCA_046730875.1 Actinomycetota bacterium
CGGGGAGACGTCTGTCTAGTTTCACGTGAAACAATGGCCGCTCTGTTTCACGTGAAACACTGACCGACAGCGGCGGCACGCGGGGCCGTCGGTACTACAAGGAGCGCCTCTACGTGGCCAAAATCAGCGCGGCTACTGGACCAAACCTTCTGCTCCATGTCGACTGTCAATAACCTCCTTCCAATACAGACACGACGGCATTCACATGTGGGGCCGGTGAAACTCATGGGATCAGTGCGACCGCAAAACCCTGAGCGGGAGCAATAAGGACCGAGGACAGATTTTGACGATAGCAGTGGTTCAACTGCCAGGCTGTGATCCAATTGCCAGGAGAGGCCGGGCGCAGTGTCGGAATTGGGCCCATGACGGTAACGCGGAAGGGCTGCGGGAAGCGCGGGTCGTACACAGGAGATTGGAGTGCTTCCGCCAATCTGAACTACCCGCTCTGCTTTCCGGCATCCCACTACCGCCACGAAACGGCAACGGGCCGTGGTTGAGAGTCAGAACAAAAGCAAGGCGACGAGCTATCCAATGTCAGGGCCTACGGAAGCAAGGCGACGAGCTATCCGACGTCCGGGGCCGGAATAGCCCGAGTGTCTGACCTGGGACGACGGGAGCGCATCCCCGTTAGACCAGGCATCAACCGGGCCGGCACCTACCCGGTACCAACAAGACCGCTACCAACAAGACCGGTCCCAACAAGACCGCTATCAAAAAGAAAGGAGAGCCTGTTTCACATGAAACAGGCCCTCCCGAAATGCTTAGCGCTTCACAGCCTAGCCGGACGCACCCGGCGTCAAGACATCCATGATCCGGTTCAGGTCTTCGACACTGGCAAACTCAATGCTGACACGGCCCTTACGGGCACCCAGCGAGATCTTCACGTTTGTGTCCAGGCGGTCAGAGAGCGACGACGCCAAGTAGTCCAGCCGCTCGTGCCGGGCACCCGGCCGCGGAATGTTGTTCTTCGCCGGTGAAGCGGGGCTCTGGTACAACGTCACGGCTTCCTCGGTCGCGCGGACCGACATGCCTTCCGCTACGATCTTCTGGGCCAGACGTTCCATGGCCGCCGCGTCCGGGAGTGCCAGCAGCGCACGGGCGTGGCCCGCCGAGATAACGTTGGCGGCCACACGCCGCTGGACCAGCGGGGGAAGCTTCAGCAGCCGCAGCGTGTTGGACACCTGGGGCCGGGAACGTCCGATCCGATCCGCCAACTGCTCGTGCGTAGTACCGAAGTCTTCGAGAAGCTGCTGATAGGCCGCAGCTTCTTCGAGCGGATTCAGCTGGCTGCGGTGCAGGTTCTCCAGCAGGGCATCGCGCAGAAGGTCATCGTCGGTAGTATCCCGGACAATAGCCGGGATGGTTTCCAGGCCCGCGGCCTGTACTGCCCGCCACCGGCGCTCACCCATGACCAGCTCATAGGGTTCGCCGCCTTCTTCGGTTGAAGTCCGGACCACAATTGGCTGGAGCACGCCGATTTCCCGCACGGAGTGCACCAGCTCCGCCATATCGTCCTCATCGAAGACGGAGCGGGGCTGTTTGCGGTTGGGATGAATGTCCGTGACCGGAATTTCGGCAAACCTGACACCGGGCACGGCGACGAGTTCAACAGTGTCCTGGGCATCCCGCTCAGGAGCGGAGTCAAAGGCCAACTGCTCGCCGGCGTCGGGCGCGGCAGACTTGGTAGCCATGGGCGGTGACTTCGGAACGCTCTTCCGGGCCGGCGTTTTCTTGGACCCCGGGGCGGCTGAGCCAGTATCGGCGCCAGCCGCGACGTCGGAGCCAGGTGCGGGCTGGGATTCCTCGGACTCCGGCGCTTCGGACTGGGCGGGTCCGCCCAGGAGCGCCTCGGCGTCGGAAGTCTTTTTTCGAGCTTCGGGAAAGAAGAGATCCACAGGCCGGGACGGGGCAGCGCCGTTTCCGGAGGCGTTAGCCGAGGCGGAACTTGGAATGAGTGCGCCAAGTCCACGGCCGAGGCCGCGTCGCTTATCGCTCATGGATAAATCCCTCCAGTGGAAGAGCCGGGATTTACCTGGCTCTGGCTAGTGCAATTCTTGAAAGATTCTAACGTTCCGCGATTTCGGCTGCGGCTTCCAGATAAGACAGGGCACCGCTGGAAGAAGGATCGTACGTCATGACAGTCTGCTGATAACTCGGAGCTTCGGAAATGCGCACCGACCTCGGCACCACGGCGCCGAGCACCTGCTGCGGGAAGTGCTCCCGGACCTCAGCTGCCACCTGGGCGGCAAGATTGGTGCGGCCGTCGTACATGGTCAAAAGAATTGTGGAGACAACCAGATCAGCGTTCAGATGCTTCTGGATCATCTCAATGTTCTTCAGGAGCTGACTCAGGCCCTCCAGGGCGTAGTACTCGCACTGGATGGGGATCAGGACTTCGCCGGCCGCGCAGAAGGCGTTGACCGTCAGCAGCCCAAGGCTCGGCGGGCAGTCAATGAAGATGTAGTCCAGCCGCTCCTCGCCATTCTTGGCGCGCTCCTTGGAATACACATCGATCGCACGGCGCAGCCGCTGCTCGCGGGCCACCAGGCTGACGAGTTCAATTTCGGCGCCGGCCAGGTGGATGGTGGCGGGAGCACAGATCAGGTTGTCGATGTCGGGGCACGGGGCCACGACATCCTTCAACGGCACATCATTGATCAGGACATCGTAGATGCTGTCAATATCGGCGTGGTGCTCGATTCCCAGGGCCGTGGAGGCGTTCCCCTGCGGATCGATATCGATCACGAGAACATTCAGTCCGGCGGCCGCCAGCGCAGCGGCGATGTTGACGGTGGTCGTCGTTTTGCCGACTCCGCCCTTCTGGTTGGAAACGGTGAAGATCCGGGTTTTTTGCGGCTTGGGGAGTTCCCGGCCGAGCAGCCGTTCGCGGCGCTTGTTCTCGTGCGCCAGTTCCCGGGCGATAGGACTGGAATCGTCGATGGAGTCCAGCACATTCCCGGAGTGGGCAAGAGACGTTTCACGTGAAACACCGGCCATTCCAGTAGTTTTTGCTACCGAACCCGTGTGATTTCCGGAGAAGTCGTGAGCGACTGCGGGAGCCGTAAACGCCCGCGCGGACCCCAGAGACACAAACGGCGGGATCCGCTGGGTGGAGGCTTCGCTACTGCTCACTATGACACGCTCACTCTCATTCGGCTCTTGCTGCCGGTTACTAGCCTAACCTCTTCCCCTCAGACTCCCCGGGCGCCGGGGCCGGTGCTAGGCAATCTTTTGAGGCTTGTTCACTACGATTCGCACAACGGTGGTGGGTTCTTCGAGCAGCTCTTCGCCGACCACCACCACAGACGTCTGAGTGCCGCCAAGTTTGCGGATCACTTTGGCGGCCTTTTCGATTTCCTCGCCGGCGCTGCGTCCCTTGATGGCAACCACTTCACCCTTGCCGGCCAGGAGCGGAATGGTCAGTCCGGCCAGATTGGACAGCGCGGATACCGCGCGGGCCGTCACGACGTCGGCGTTCACCAGTCCCACCGCGAGTTCGGCGCGCGTGCGCATGATAGTGACGTTTTCGAGGCCAAGATCATCCACAACCTCCTGGAGCCAGATGACACGGCGCTCCAGTGGTTCGATCAGGGTCAGCTCCAGGTCCGGTCGCGCGATGGCCAGGCACAGGCCGGGCAGGCCGGCGCCGCTGCCGACGTCGGCCACATGGCTACCGTGGGCAATCTGACTCTCGATGACCGCGCAGTTGAGCACGTGGCGGCTCCACAGCCGCGGAACCTCGCGCGGACCGATCAGGCCGCGTTCGGTTCCTGACGTGGCCAGATGCTCAACGTAGCGCTTCGCCAGTTCCAGGCGATCACCGAAAATAGATTCTGCTGCTTTGAGTTCGGCGTCGGTAATTTCAACCATCAAGCTAGTCAACGGTTCAGTCTGCGGAGACAACGATATGCCGGTCAGCGCCTTCGCCTTCGGACTCACTCACTAACCCCAAATCGGCGACGGCGTCGTGGACGATCTTGCGCTCGTAGGCGCTCATCGGAGCCAGGGCCACAGCCTCGCCGGATTCCTTGACCGCAGCGGCGGCGTCTTCTGCGATCTTCTGCAGGTCACCGGCACGCTCCGCACGGTAGCCGTTGATGTCCAGCACCAGGCGGGACCGGCTCTCGGTCGCGGACAGGACGGCCAGTCGCGTCAGTTCCTGGAGCGCCTCAAGCACCTCGCCGTCAGTACCGACGAGGGCTTCCAGTCCGGCCGACTCCTCTTCGGCAACGATCGAGATGTAGGTGCGCCCGTTGCGGACCTCGATGTCGATATCGCCGTCGATGTCCGCGATATCCAGCAGTTCCTCGAGGTAGTCCGCAGCGACGTCGCCTTCTTCTTCGAGTCGGCTTGCGGAAACGCTCTTTCCGGAGGTGTTCCCTGCGCCCTCGGTCACGTCCTCGGACGAGTCCTGGGCTGCTTCCTGGGAGTCGTCGCGGTCATCGTCAAAGTCGGCGGAAATAGCGTGTTCGGTGCTCTCGGCGGACATTACTTCCTCTTCCTGTTTTTACGTTGCGGCTGGACGCGCTGGGTCTTGGCTTCCACGGCGGCCGCGGCGGAGGCTTCGGCCGCCTCGGCGTCGGCCTTCTTTCCGCCCAAGATGGGCAGGACCGGCAGGCCCTTGGCTGCGCGCCGCTCGGCGAGGGCCTTGGCGGCGGGGGAACCCGGCGTCGGCATGCGGCGGATCACGAAGAACTGCTGCCCCATGGTCCAAAGGTTCGTGGTGGTCCAGTAGATAAGGACGCCGATGGGGAAGTTGATGCCACCCACGCCGAAGACGATCGGCAGGATGTAGAGCATCATTTTCTGCTGGCGCATGAACGGGCTCGCCAGGGCCTCTTCGGACATGTTCTTGGCCATGATCTGCTTCTGCGTAATGAACTGCGAGGCCGTCATGGCCAGGATCATCACGATGGAGAGGATCCACACCGAGACCACGTTGCCGCCAGGAGGTGTTCCATGAAGCAGCGTGGCCGACAGGGGGGCACCGAAAATGGTGGACTGGTCGAACTGCACAACCTGTTCGTGGCTCATCGCCCCGATGCTCTTGCCGGTGGTGGCCGCCGCCGTAATGCCGGAGAGGACTTGGAAGAGGGCGAAGAAGAACGGCATCTGGATCAGCATGGGCAAGCAAGCCGAGAACGGGTTGGTGCCGTGCTTCTTGTACAGGGCCATCTGTTCCTGGGCCATGGCCTGGCGGGACAGCTGGTCGGTCTTGCCCTTGTACTTGTCCTGAAGCTTCTTCAGATCCGGCTGCAGCAGCTGCATGCCCCGCTGGGCCTTGATCTGCTTGACGAACACGGGAATCAGGGCGGCACGGATGACCAGCACCAGCCCGATGATGGACAGGGTCCACGTCCAGCCACTGGCAGTGGGCATGCCGATGGCGCTCAGGCCGTCGTGGAAGACCACCATGATGGCCGACACAAGCCACTTGAACGGAAACATGATTGTTTCAAAGAAGTCCATACGATATCCCTATTCGTTAGGCCGCAGAGCGGCCTTCTCCATCAGTCTGAGCAGCCAGGTACTTGTCCGGATTGTTCAGCACAACAATTGTTGGGGTTCGGTGTTCGGGCCAGTGGCGGTGGCCGGCGGGGACGTGGTCCACGCCGCCGGCATTCCAGGGATGGCAGTGCAGCAGGCGGCGGACTGCAAGCCAGCTTCCCCTGACCGCACCATGCACGGTGATCGCTTCGAGGGCATAGGCCGAGCACGAAGGAAAGAAGCGGCAGACCTGGCCGTACAAGGGTGAAATCACCTTGCGATAGGCCATCAGCAGCAGGATGAGGACGTTGCGGGGCAAGTTCCAGACCGTGCTGGCCAACCAGCGCAGGGCCGATCCGGCAGTCGCAACGAACGGGTGGGGGACGACGGCGGCAATGGGGTTACGCACCCGGGGTCCCCTCCTGTGTTGTCTCGTAAGAACCTGATGAAGCAGCCTCTGGAAGGCGGCTGCCCAGCCGTTTCATGGTGCTTTCCAAAGCGGCGTCATAGTCAGAAAGTAGCTGGTCCCAGCTGGCCGCCGCCGCGGCGGGCAGTGCCCGGACCACGATGGCGAACCCGCTGCCGTATTTCTGCAACGACAATGCGCCGGCTTCTCTCAGTCTCCTCTTAACGAGATTCCTGACAACAGCGTTCCCGACACTCTTGGAAACGATGAATCCGATCCGGCTTGGTTCATCGGCAGCGAGAGCTGCCGTATATAACACTACGTTCCGGCGTCCATTGCGGACACCGGAACGTACAGTTGTTGAAAAATCGGTTGATGTCCTCAGACGGTTCCTGGTGGCTAGCACCGTTA
>JBKPJW010000040.1:0-7066 GCA_046730875.1 Actinomycetota bacterium
ATGCCGGAATCTCGCCGTAGAGGATCCGCGACGCCGTTTCCAGGTCCCCCTCGCGCTGGGCCTTGTCGGCCGCGGAGCGGAGCTCGTCCAGCTTCGCCGCCAAGTTGACCGGCTAACCATGGAGGAACTGGCCCTCAAAAACGAGAAGGATCCCGCCTCGATGGAACGCCTTGCGGCCCTGCGCGCGGACAAAGCCGACAAGAATGAGGAGCTCGCAGCCCTCAATGCCCGCTGGGCGGCCGAGAAGGCGGGTCTCAACCGGGTGGGCGACTTGAAGGCGAAGCTCGACGAGCTCCGCTCCGCGGCCGACAAGGCCCAGCGCGAGGGGGACCTGGAAACGGCGTCGCGGATCCTCTACGGCGAGATTCCGGCATTGGAGCGCGAATTGAACGCGGCAGCCGCTGCGGAAGCAGCCAACACGGACAAGTCGACCCAAATGGTCGCCGAGCAGGTCACCGCCGATGACATCGCCGAGGTGATTTCGGCCTGGACCGGCATCCCCGCCGGGCGCATGCTGCAGGGCGAGAGCCAGAAACTGCTGAACATGGAGCACGTCCTGGGCGAGCGGCTGATCGGCCAGAAGAAGGCCGTCGCCGCGGTCTCCGACGCTGTCCGCCGTGCCCGCGCCGGGATCAGCGACCCCAACCGGCCCACCGGCTCGTTCCTGTTCCTCGGCCCCACCGGCGTGGGCAAGACCGAGCTTGCCAAGTCCCTCGCGGACTTCCTCTTCGACGACGAGCGCGCCATGGTGCGGATCGACATGTCCGAATACTCGGAGAAGCACTCCGTGGCCCGGCTCGTCGGGGCGCCCCCCGGGTACGTCGGCTACGAGGAGGGCGGCCAGCTCACCGAGGCCGTACGGCGTCGCCCGTACTCGGTGCTGCTGCTGGATGAGGTGGAAAAGGCCCACCCGGAGGTCTTCGACATCCTCCTGCAGGTGCTCGACGACGGCCGTCTCACCGACGGTCAGGGCCGCACGGTCGACTTCCGCAATGTACTCCTGGTGCTGACCTCAAAACTGGGCAGTCAGTTCCTGGTGGATCCCAACCTCGACGCGGCGGCCAAGAAGAACGCCGTCATGGCCATGGTGAACGCCTCCTTCAAACCGGAGTTCCTGAACCGGCTGGATGAGGTTGTGCTGTTCGATCCGCTGAGCGTGGAGGAGCTGTCCCGGATCGTGGAACTGCAGGTCAAGGAGCTGGCGGAGCGGCTCAAGGGCCGCCGGCTGAACCTCGAAGTGACCGAGGGGGCCCGCTCCTGGCTGGCCGTAACGGGCTTCGATCCCGCGTACGGCGCGCGGCCGCTGCGGCGGCTGGTGCAGCGCGAGATCGGCGACCGGCTGGCAAAGGAAATCCTGGCCGGCGAGATCTCCGACGGCGACACCGTCATAGTAGACACCGCCCCGAACCTGATGGAACTCACCATGAACGGCCTGGAGACCATGGACCAGCCCGACAGCGGCGTGACCGCCGGCAGCGGGCTCTCGGTGCGGCGCAAGGCCTAGCCGCCGCCGGCAAGAGCAGGTTAAACGCCACTGGCAGCCGGGCTGAACCCGGCTGCCAGTGGCTTAACGCTGCGTGGAACTACGGCAGCAGCGACTTCGTGATGACGTTACCGGCGTCGGTCACGACGTAGCAGTCGACCCGGCGGTCCCCCTTGCCCCAACTGCTCGAACTCGGGTAGGCCAGCTTGTAGCTCAGCTTGTAGTCGTCCTCCTTGTCCGCCAGCGCTGCGGCCTTGCAGGCGTTGCGCGCCTTCTGCTTCAGCTCTTCCCGGCCGGGGTAAGAGTCATCCGCCGCGTACTTCTCGACGGCGATCAGTTGCGCCGAGTGGCCGGTGGCGCAGTCCACGACGGTGGACTTTTGCGCGTCCGGATCGAAGTCTTTGAAACAGTCACGCAGCTGGAAATCCAGGGGACTGACCCCTTCCAGCGGCAGGGTTCCGCGGCTGGCAGGGGCCGGCTCCGACGAGGCTGCGGGGGCCGGGCTGCCGCCATCCGCGGGGGACTGCGGGCTGCCGGCAAACGCGGCCACAGCCCACCAGACCAGAAGCCCAAGCGTAATAAGAATGGCCGCAGCTACTGCAAGCCGTGCTGGACCCTGCCGGCGGATCCGGCCGGCCAGGGGACGGACCTTGCCGGCCAGCGGGCGGATCCGGCGGGCCAGGGGACGGACCTTGCCGGCCAGCGGCCGGATGCGGCGGGCGAGGGGACGGGCACGGTCCGAGAGCGCGGTGAGGGTGCCGGCGAACGCAGTACCGGTGGTTTTGGGTGCCGAGGGTTTCGTCGTCGGAGGCACTTCGCGTGCCTCGGGCGCCCCGGCCGCCCCGGAAGACTCGGCGGACCCGGCCGACCGCGCCGCCGAAGATTCCGTGGCCCGTTCGGCGTCGACTTCGATAACGGGCAGCGCGGACGTCGGCAGCCTCGAAGGCGGCGGCGGGATGGACCCGGCGTCGTGCCTTGGATTCTCATCGGTCACTGAGAAATTCACCACTTCCGTGCGTCTTTTCCGGGGCTGGAGGCCCCGGCAACATGGCCCTTTTGTGGGCGCACATCACGAAACTCTATCGAAGAAGCGCGGCAGGACGCATGCCGACGGGGCCGCGGCGCCGTTGCCCGAAGCGCCACACCGTCCACAGGGGGTCGGCTGGCAAGCAGTACACGCCGAAAGCATGTAATCTAGGTGTACGACAAATTGACCAAACATTCCGGGGCCTCACTAACGCCAATGGTGACCACCTCCGGTCCGAGTACAAAAGGGGGTCACGCCATGGGGCGCGGCCGTCAAAAGGCAAAAGCTACCAAGCAGGCTCGGGATATTAAGTACTATTCCCCGAACACTGACTACTCTGCGCTTCAGCGTGAGCTCAAGAGCTCTGAGGGTCGTGCACCGAGCCGTTTCTCGAGTGAGCCGGTTGAACCGGATTATTCGGCTTATGTGGATAAGTACGCGGACGATGTGGAAGACGACGACGACGAGGTAAATTCCCGTCGGATCGGTTAGTCGACGCTTCCCGGCAGTATTGTCCGGGGGACACTTCCGGCACCGCGGTGCCAGTCAATGATTTTCAGGCCGCCGGCCACTCCTGTTACGGGTGTGGCCGGCGGCCTTTTCTTGTGCCGCCCCCGGCGTCCCTGCCCCGGCGTCCCCGGGGCCAGGCCGTAACGGCCGCAGACCGTCCCGCCGTCCCGCCGTTGCGCCGGCCAAGGTACGGGGCGAGTAGCAGATGGAGTTGTCACGGGCAGGACCCCGGGCTAGGTTGTTGGTGCCGGATTGTCCCGGCCCCGATGCCCATGCCCCGGAAGGACCGCCATGACCACGCGCACAGGATTCGCCGAGGGTGAGCTCTGCTGGACGGACCTCCAGACCAGGGATGTGCAGGCGGCGAAGGCCTTCTACACGGAGGTTTTCGGCTGGCGGTACGAAGACCTGCCTACCCCGGACGGCCGCAGCTACGCGAAGGCCTTCCTCGGGGAGGAACTGGTCACCGTGCTCGCGCCGCAGAATTCCGAACAGGAATCCGCGGGCGAACCGGGCCGGTGGAACGTGTACTTCGCGGTCAATGACGCCCAGGACCTGGCGGCCGAACTCGGACATTCGGCCGGGCGGCTCGAATTCGGTCCCGAGGCCATCGGCGACACCGGCGTCATGGTCTTCTTCGCCCCGCCCGGCGGGGGAACCACCGGGGCCTGGCAGGCGGGCAGCCACTTTGGAGCCGGCCGCAGCCAGGAAGCGGGCGCCCTGGCCTGGGCCGAGCTGCTGACGCCGGAGCCGCAGGCCGCCGTCGGGTTCTTCCAGCAGCTCTTCAGGCATGAGGTGACCGAATACCCCCAGGACGACGGCGGCACCTACACGACGCTCATGGTGGACGGCACGGAGGTGGCCGGCATCGCCCGCGTTCCGGGCAGCGAGCAGGACACCCTGCAGCCGGGGTGGCAGGTCTACTTCGGCGTATCAGACGTCGCCGAAGCGGTCCGGGCCGCGGCGGCCGCTGGCGGCGTGGTGCTGATCGAACCGGACGAGGACGAGGAAACCGGCACGATCGCCACGCTGAAAGACCCGCAGGGCGGCGTGTTCAGCCTGCTGGAGGTTTAAACACATCGAGTGCTCCGCAACTGCCGTTTTCAGGTCTCAAAACGGCCGCTGCGGAGCACTCGATGGTGTCTAGGCGGGATTAGGCGTAGGCGTTGACCAGCCGGACAGCTCCGCCGTCGACGCCCTTGGCGCCCTGGACGTAGTCCGGGCCCGTCTTGGTGATCGAATCGGAGTTCTCCTGGACGGTGCCCATGATCCAGGACGGAAGGCCGCGGTCGATGAGCCGGTTCACGGCGGCGTCGGCGGCTTCCGGCGACACGATGGCCACCATGCCCACGCCCAGGTTCAGGGTGCGCTCGAGATCGGGCAGCGGGACGTTGCCCAGCTCGGAAACCAGCTTGAAGATGGCCGGCAGTTCCCAGGTGGAGCGGTCCACGGTAGCCAGCAGGCCCTGCGGGAGGACCCGGGCCAGGTTGGCTGCCAGCCCGCCGCCGGTGACGTGGCTGAAGCCGTGCACGGCCCGGCCCGCAGCGGAGCCGTTCACCGGGAAGGTGCGGGCCAGGTCCAGGCAGTCCGCGGCGTAGACGCGGGTGGGCTCCAGGAGTTCCTCGCCCAGGGTGCGGCTGAACTCGGAGACCTGGCGGTCAAGGGCCCAGCCGGCGTGGTTGATGACGCGGCGGACCAGGGAGTAGCCGTTGGAGTGCAGGCCGGAGGAGGCCATGCCGATCACCACGTCGCCGGCGCGGACACGGTCCGGGCCCAGCAGCGAGTCGGCCTCGACAACACCGGTGGCGGCGCCGGCGACGTCGTACTCGTGCTCGCCCAGCAGGCCCGGGTGCTCGGCGGTTTCGCCGCCCACCAGGGCGGTGCCGGCGACCGAGCAGGCGGCCGCGATGCCGCGGACGATGTCAGCGATGCGCTCCGGGACCACCTTGCCGCAGGCGATGTAGTCGGTCATGTAGAGCGGCTCGGCGCCCACCACCACGATGTCGTCCACCACCATGCCGACGAGGTCGAAGCCGATGGTGTCGTGGATGTCCATGGCCTGGGCGATTGCCACCTTGGTGCCGACACCGTCGGTGGACGTGGCCAGCAGGGGGCGCTTGTAGGTCAGCAGCCGGGAGACGTCGTAGAGGCCCGCGAACCCGCCGACGCCGCCGATCACCGAGGCATTGTGGGTTGCCTTGACGGCATCCTTCATAAGTTCGACGGCGCGGTCGCCCGCTTCGACGTCGACGCCGGCGGAGGCGTAGGTGATGCCGGCGTTCTGGGCGGCGTTCATGTCAGCGGCCGGGGAGGCGGAAGTCATACTGGCTCTTTCTTGTCGGCTGTGGGGACGCGGTCGGCATCGGTGAGCAGTTCTTCGAATTCGGAGTCCGGCCCCGGATCGCAGCCCGTGGCGCCGGCCTTCTCGGCCGGATCGGTAGTAGCCGGGATGCGGGCGTCGGCAGCAGCGGCGTCGTCAACCCCGACGGCGGCCGCCGCGGGGGTTGACGGAAGGCCGCCGAGGTCCGTGCGCTCCAGCAGGTTCTTGCCGAGCTTGTCCGCGCCGGGCAGCTCGATCGGGTACTTGCCGGTGAAGCAGGCGGTGCAGAGCCGTTCGCGCGGCTGCCGGGTGGCGTCGATCATGCCGTCTTCGGAAATGTAGGCGAGCGAGTCGGCGCCGATGGCCTGGGTGATTTCATCGATGGTGGCGCCGTTGGCGATCAGTTCTGCCCGGGAGGCGAAGTCGATGCCGTAGAAACAGGGCCACTTGACCGGCGGGGAGGAAATCTTGATGTGGACGCTGGCGGCGCCGGCTTCCCGGAGCATCCGCACGATGGCACGCTGGGTGTTGCCGCGGACGATCGAGTCATCCACCACCACAACACGCTTGCCGCGGATCACGGATTCGAGGGCGTTGAGCTTGAGCCGGATGCCGAGCTGCCGCAGGGTCTGCGAGGGCTGGATGAACGTGCGGCCCACGTAGGAGTTCTTGACGAAGCCGTGCGCGAACGGGATGCCGGATTCCTCGGCGTAGCCCACCGCCGCGGGGGTGCCAGATTCCGGGACCGGGATGACGATGTCCGCTTCCTGGGTGTTTTCGCGGGCCAGCTGGCGGCCCATTTCCACGCGGGATTCGTACACCGAGCGGCCCGCGATGGCGGCGTCCGGACGGGCGAGGTAGACGTACTCGAAGACGCAGCCGGCCGGGGTGGCCTCAGCGAAGCGCTGGGAGCGGACGCCGTCCTCGTCGATCGCGATGAACTCGCCGGGTTCGATTTCACGGATGAAGCTGGCACCGACGGTGGCGAGGGCGGACTGCTCGGAAGCAACCACCCAGCCGCGTTCCAGCCGGCCCAGGCAGAGCGGGCGGATCCCGTAGGTGTCGCGGGCCGCGTAGAGGGTGCCTTCGTCCATGAAGACGAAGCAGAAGCCGCCCTTGATCTTGGGGAGCAGCTCCATGGCGGTCTGTTCAAGGGACTTGCCCTCTTCGCCCTCGAGGAGTGCGGTGACTAGGGCCGTGTCCGAGGTGTTGCCCTGCTTCATTTCGCCGCTCAGCTGGGCGCCGTTGCGGTCCTCGATCATCGCCTTGAGCTCGGCGGTGTTCGTCAGGTTGCCGTTGTGCGCCAGGGCCACCGTACCGGTGGCGGTGGCCCCCAGGGTGGGCTGGGCATTGGCCCAGTGGCTGGCGCCAGTAGTGGAGTAGCGGCAGTGGCCGACGGCCAGGTGCCCGGTCAGGGTGTTCAGCGTGGTCTCGTCGAAGACCTGGGAAACGAGGCCCATGTCCTTGTAGACGTTGATCCGCTTGCCGTCGCTGGTTGCTATGCCAGCCGACTCCTGACCGCGGTGCTGCAGTGCATACAGCCCGTAATAGGTTAGTTTTGCTACTTCTTCACCGGGTGCCCAGACCCCGAAGACGCCGCATGCGTCCTGAGGGCCTTTTTCGCCTGGGAGAAGATCATGAGAAAGTTTTCCATCGCCGCGTGCCACTGGTCGATTATCTCACGATGTGCGCTAAGACTTTTCCGGCGGCCGTTTTATGACCTGCC
>JBKPJW010000041.1:0-4105 GCA_046730875.1 Actinomycetota bacterium
CGGTTTCCGCAACAAAAGTTAGGGTTAACCCGTGACCAACTCTGCAGACCAAAGCTGGACGCACGCCGGACACGGCCTGCCGAGCTCTGAACCCGACCTAAACACGACGGCGATCGCCACCGGCCTGCAACTGCCGGCAGGCTTCGCGGCCATTGCGGGCGACCCCGTTCTGGGCCCCGCGCTCACCACCAACCTGGCGCGGGTCGAGAAGAAGCTGCGCGAGGCCATTGCCAACTCCGATCCGCTGGCTGACGCAACGTCGCGTCATCTCGTGGAGGCCGGCGGCAAGCGCATCCGCCCGCTTCTGACCCTGCTGTGCGCCCACCTCGGTGACGCCTCCCTGCCCGCCGTGGTGCAGGCCGCCGTCGTCGTCGAACTGACGCACCTCGCCACCCTGTACCACGACGACGTCATGGACTCCGCGCCGTTCCGCCGCGGGGCGCCGACGGCCCACGAGGTCTGGGGCAACTCCGTCGCCGTCCTGACCGGGGACCTCATCTTTGCCCGCGCGTCCATCCTGGTCTCAGAGCTCGGCTCCCGCGCGCTCGGCATCCAGGCACGGACTTTTGAGCGGCTCTGCCTGGGCCAGCTGCACGAGACCGTGGGTCCCCGTCCGGACGAGGACCCCCTGGCGCACTACCTGTCCGTCATCGCGGACAAGACGGGCTCGCTCGTGGCGGCCTCCGGCCAGCTGGGCGCCATCTTCTCCGGCGCCGACGAGGCCTACGAGCCCCTGCTGGTCGAGTACGGCGAGAAGGTGGGTGTGGCCTTCCAGCTCGCCGACGACGTCATCGACGTCACCGGGATCAAGGTCAAGTCCGGCAAATCCCCGGGCACGGACCTGCGCGAAGGCATCCCCACCCTGCCCGTGCTGCTGCTGCGCAACGCCGCCCGCGACGGCGACCGGTCCGCCGTCGACCTGCTGACGCTGATCGACGGCGACCTCAGCTCCGATGAGGCCCTGGCCGCCGCAGTGGCCGGGCTCCGGGCACACCCCGTCACCGCACAGTCCTGGGTGGTGGCGCGGGCCTGGGCCGAGGAAGCCATTGCCGCCCTCGCCCCGCTGCCCGAGGGTGTGGTGAAGGCGTCGCTGACCAGCTTCGCCCACGCGGTAGTGGACCGCAGCAGCTAGGAGCCCGGCCTCGGGCTTACGCCTGCGGTTTTGTCTGGGCTTCGGCTTTGACTCGGCCTCCGGCCTCGTCGGCCTGGCGCGTGACTGGCCTCCCGCAAACACGCTCTCCGCCGTCCGGCTTAAAGCGGTATGGCCCCGGTTCTTCACAACGCTCGAGGTTTTCGTTGTGCGGAACCGGGGCCATTTCTCCGTTCGCATCAGATCCACCGGAGGCCTTTGGTGAACCCAGAACTGAGTCTATGACAAAGATGTCATAGCGTCTAGGTGTTCCTGTTAAATTTCTTGTCATAGTTTTTCGTGGCCAAATCGAAGCCCTCCGGGGCACATTGAGGCCCGTTCTGGTACTCCAAGGGCTGGGCCGCGGGCATGCCCGTGTCAAAGTTCCCCTCGGCCGGGCAACGTGGTTGTCCACATGGCGCAACCGGGGAGGGCTCCGAGTCCTGCCGACACGGCACATTGGCGGAATGAAGGTTTCCACTTTCCTGGCCTCACGGGGCGGAACCGCCAGCGCAGCTGACCTTGGTCGGTTCGGATTCAGCCGTAGTCAGCTCAACACAGCGTTAGCCGATGGAACTGTGATCAGGGTGCGGCGGGGACACTATGCCCTGGTGCAGGACGCCAGTGCCTACCGCGCCGCCCGCGAACTGGGGGCCAGACTGACGTGTGTCTCCGCCGCGCCCAGCTACGGGTTGTGGACGCTGGTCCCCGCCCAGTGTCTGCACCTGTGTGCCGGGCACCGGTCTGCCCCGCAGGGTTCGGTGCCACACGGCCGCTGCCGGCATCCCGGGCACCCGTGGCTACCTGTGGCCGGACTGGCCGACGTGCTGATCCACGCCCTGCACTGCCTGCCGGAGCTGGAAGCCCTCGTCATAGTCCAATGCGCCGTGGGGAACGGCGACATCAGCCTGGACTTTCTGCGGAGTAAGCTCCGGGGCAACAGGAACGGGAGAGCCAGAGGGGTCTTGGACCTGCTGATTCCCCGTGCCGATTCAGTGCTGGAAATCCTCGCCAACGTCGCCTTCCGCCGGGCCGGTCTGCACGTGCGCAGGCATGTCGAGATCCCGGGCGTAGGGGAGGTGGACTTCCTGGTAGAGGACTGCCTCGTCGTCGAGACCGACGGTGCCTCGCACTTGGAACAACTGCAGGTCAAGAAGGACCGGCGGCGGAATAACGCGAGCCTCGTCGGCGGCTACCTTGTGCTGAGGTTCGGTTACGACGACGTCGTCCATCACCCGGAACGGATGGTTGCAGAGGTTCTGGCGGTGCTGGAGTTGCGGCGCAAAGGTGTCTTCCGGCCGTGATGGGCAGCTCGCGGCGGCCGTCCGGGGCTACTTTGGCGCCTCAGCCGGGGATTCCCGGGCCGGGCGTCGGCGTGTCCGGGTCAAAGTGCCCCCGGAGCAGCCCCGGGCCGCAGCCAGTCCTAGTCTTCGTCCTCGTCGTTGAAGGCCCACTCGAACATGTCGAAGACAAATTCGGAGAAGGTCCCTTCCTCGCTCTTCCACTGGCCGCGGACGTTGTTGCGGCGGTACACGATGGGATCCGGGATGCTGAGGTCGCCGATGCGGAAGCCCCAGGTGAACTGCTCTTCCTCGTCCTCGAGGAACATCAGGAAGCCTTCGTCATCAACTTCGAGCTCTTCGGGATCCCAGAAGTAGTGGTAGGCCTCCATGAGGTCCTCGCAGCCGCCGAGGGCCAGATAGAACTCGCGCAGGACCATCGGGACCTGGAATTGGTGTTCGGCGAGGGCCGCGTCGAGTTCATCGGCCGGGAGGCCATCTTCTTCCTGCCATTCGTCTTCGAGATACTTCGGGACCAGCGCGCGGAATTTCTCGAGGAACATGTCAGTCATGGTCTTATCCTAGCTAATCCCTAGCCGTCATTTTCCGCAGTGTCCAGGCCCAGCCGGTGCCAGCCGCGGACCGCCAGGGGAACATACCAGTGACGCCGCCAGGCCGTGATCCGGAACGCGAAGACGACGGCCGCGATGGCGCAGGCACTCAACGCGGTGAACGTCCCGGTGAGGGACAGGAGCACGGTCGATACCGCCCCTGCGAACGCCGGGAGCGCGTACAGATCCCTGGGGTCGAAGAGCTGGGGCACCTCGTTGGCGGTGATGTCCCGCAGCAGGCCGCCGCCCACCGCGGTGGTGACCCCCAGCAGGATGGCGGCCACCGGATTCATCCCGGCGTCCAGGGCCTTCAGCGTGCCGGTGATGCAGAACAGGGCAAGCCCGCCGGCGTCGAACAGGATCAGCAGCGAGGTGAAGCGCTGGACGGAAGAGAACAGGAAGTACACCAGCACGGTGGCGAGCAGGGGAGGCACCAGGTACGCCGGGTTGGTGAACGCGGCCGGGGGACCGGCGTTGATGATGATGTCGCGGATCACGCCGCCGCCCAGGCTGACCACGGAAGCCAGAAGGAGGGAGCCGAGAATGTCGAACTGCTTCCGCGCCGCGAGCAGCGAGCCGGAGACTGCGAAGAAGAAGACTCCGGCCAGCTCAAGCCAGACCAGGACAAGGCTGAAGGAAAAGGTCATGAAGCGTCCCGGTCGATCACTAGGGGGCGGATAGGGCGGCTCCAAGGCTACGCTAACGGCTATGAATAGCCCCATCCTGATCGCCTGCGCCCATGGCACGTCCAGCCCGCAGGGAGCCGCGGAGGTCAACGCGCTCCGGGACGGCATCGCCGGGCTCCGACCCGGACTGGACGTCCGCGAGGCCTATGTCGACGTGCAGGATCCGGACCTGCCGGCCGTGGTGGCGGGGCTCCCGGCGGGGGAGACCGCCGTCGTGGTTCCCCTGCTGCTGAGCGTGGGATACCACGTCAAGGTGGACATCGCCCGGGCCGTGAAGAGCCGGCCGGACACTCTTGCCGCCGCGCCGCTGGGGCCGGATCCGCGGCTCGCGGCGCTGCTGGACCAGCGCCTGCGCGAGGCCGGCGTGACGGACAACGACGCCGTGGTCCTCGCCGCCGC